>CAZYJB010000965.1:0-2274 GCA_964647675.1 uncultured Verrucomicrobiota bacterium
GAGGGTGACCTGGCGGCAGGCGTAGGTGATCTGGGCCGACGGCGTGTCGCCGGCGGCTTCCATGCGATTGGCGAACGACTGTGCCATCTCGATGAAGGCGGGATCGTTGAGGGCGGTGAGCGCCTGGAGCGGTGTGTTGCTCGGCAGCCGGCGTGCGGTGCAACTGTCGCGCGTGGGGGCGTCGAAGGTGAGGAAGACCGGGTAGCCGCTGGTGCGTTTCTGGTAGGTGTAGACCGCGCGACGGAAGCGGTCGGCGTCCTGCGACGTGTTCCAGCGGTCACCGTTATAGACCGAGTTCCAGACCCCATCGGGTTGCGGCGGGAAGACGGGCGGACCGAAGGCCTTGGTCGAGAGCGAGCCCGACAGCGCGAGCGCCTGGTCGCGCACCATCTCGGCGGTGAGCCGTACGCGTGGTCCACGGGCGTAGAGGCGGTTGAAGGGGTCGAGTTCCGCGAGGGCGGGCGTCACGCGCGCGCCTTGCGCGTACGTGGCGGAGAGCGCGAGCTCGCGCAGGAAGCGTTTGACGGACCATTTCCATTCGCCGCGCAGGCGGAGGGCGAGGTCATCGAGCAATTCGGGGTGGGTCGGGCGGGCGCCGGAGGTGCCGAAATCCTCGAGCGTCTCGACGATGCCGCGTCCGAACATCTCGGCCCACAGACGGTTGGCGAGCACGCGCGCGGTGAGCGGATGGGTGTCGGAGACGAGCCAGCGCGCCATGTCGAGGCGCGACAGGCGGTGGTCCGCCTTGGGCGGCGCGAGCAGATCAGGGACGCCCGGGGGCACGGCTTCGTCGCGCGTGAGCCGGTTGCCGCGCACGAAGACGCGGGTTTCGCGGGTCGCGGGGCCCTCGCGTTCGACCATCACGGGCACCCGCGTGCCGGGGACATCCTTGAGCTGATGCTTGAGCGATTGCAGGGCGGCCCAGCGTGCCTTGCGTTCCGCCGCGCCCACGAAAGTCGGGAACGAAGCGTTGGTGGAACTGGAGAGCGTGAAGTGGCGCAGGACGCAGCCCTGTACCCCGCTGTTGGCAGCGATGCCGTGCTCGATGGTGATTTCGAGTTTCGCGTCGGCCGGCGCGTCGAGGGGTTGATCAAGCACGAGAAACGCGTGGCGCGGCGCGTTCATGACCGGAAAGCTGCCGAAGCCGCCCCCCGAGTCGATCACCCGCGCCGCGTCGAAGGGACCGGCGAGATAGTCGGCGATCAACTCTCGCAGGACGACGGGCCGGTTGCTCGCGCCAGGCACGGCCAGGGCGATCGCGAACTTCGAGAACACCTGCCCGCGCTCAGGGGCCGCCTTGGGATCCTGGGAATCGGGCCAGAGATCGATGCGGAGGGCGGTGAGACCCGGAACCGCCGCAGCGGTCAGTGTGTACACCGCCTTGACCGGGATGGTGCCGCCGGAACGGATGTGTCCGTCGTCGCCGACCGTGAGCGTGCCGCCGCTGGATTTGGCCTGCGAGGGAACGAGCGGTTTCCAGTCCCCGACCTCGCTCGCGACCTTGAGGCCATCATGGTTGAGCGACTGGCGCAGGAGGCGTGCGTCGCGTTGCGCGCGCGCGAGTTCGTCGCGGCGGTCCGGATCCTGCGGGATGAACAGGCGCGGGTAGTCGTCGTTCTGGTCGCAGTCCTCGGTGCTGTCGAAGAAGGCGGCGAAGCGGTAGTAATCGCGCTGGGGGAAAGGGTCGTAGGGATGGGCGTGGCACTGGGCGCAGCCGAAGGTGGTGGCCTGCCAGGCGGTCCAGGTGGTGTTGACGCGGTCGAACACCGCGACCGTGCGGTATTCCTCGTCGTCGGTGCCGCCCTCGGTGTTGTTCTGCGTGTTGCGATGGAAGGCGGTGGCGAGCAGATCGTCGGCGGTTGGGTTCTCGAGCAGGTCTCCGGCGAGCTGGCGGATGGTGAACTGGTCGAAGGGCAGGTCGGCGTTGAAAGCGCGGATGACCCAGTCGCGCCACGGCCAGATGTCGCGGTGCGGATCCTTCTCGAAGCCGAACGTGTCGGAGTAGCGCGCGAGGTCGAGCCACACCGCGGCCCAGCGTTCGCCGTAGCGCGGGGAGGAGAGCAGACGGTCGACGACCCGTTCCTTCGCGCGCCGCGGATCGTCGCGTCGATCCTCGAGGTAGGCTTCGAACTCGCGCGGCGACGGGGGAAGTCCGGTGAGGTCGAGCGTGACGCGGCGCAGCCATTCGGCGGGCGTGGCTTCGGGGGCGGGCCTGAGGCCTTCGGATTCGAGCCGCGCGAGAACGAACGCATCCGCGGGCACGAGGGTCCAAGC
>CAZYJB010000966.1:0-2268 GCA_964647675.1 uncultured Verrucomicrobiota bacterium
AACCATCCCACCATGCTCGCCGACTGGAAGGCGGCGCTCGACGCCGTCGCGCTGAAGCAAGGCACGTTCAATTCCGTATTCCATCCGCACGGTTGGTGCACGAGCGCGCAATGGGTCGAGTTCATCGACCACGCGGTGGCGACGCTTGGCTCGCGCGTCCGGTTCCTCACCTATCGCGAAGCAAGCGAACGTCTGACGCGGCACCTGGGCGCGGGCGAGGCGCTGCGCGCCGCCGACGGCGGCGACAATGGCGTGCGGTTGCTCGATCTCGACGGCGACGGGTTCCTCGACGTCGTGATCGGCAACGAACGCGTGCGCCGCACGCGTCTGTGGAATCCTTCGACGCGTTCGTGGCGTGAAACCAGTTTCCCCATCCCGCTCGTTGCGGTTTCCTCTTCCGGGGTCCGCCAGGCCACCGGGCTGCGCTTCGGCATCGTGCACGTCGACGGCGCGGTCTCCTGCCTCGTGCGAAGCGAGTCCCAGGAGGGCGCCTGGACGTTTCGCAATGGGGAGTGGACCGAGGATCCCCACCTGCTCGCCGGCCTGAACCTCGACGGCGTGGCGGTCCGGACCACGCGCGATGGCAAGGACCTCGGCGTGCGCTTCCGCGACATGGACGGTGACGGGCAGGCCGAGCTTCTGTTGGGTAATCCGTCCCAGCGCGCACTCTTCGAATGGAAACCCGGCGCAAAACGATGGGTCGTGTCGGACGCAGTGTGGCCTCCCGGAGTCACGGTGGTGGACAGCGCCGGCCGCGATGCCGGCCTGCGCTTCGCCGATCTCAACGAGGACGGCTTCGACGACCTGTTGTTCTCCGATGCGCAGCAGTACGGGGTCTGGTTGTACCAGAAGGAATGGTACCTGGGCTGGGCCCGCGGTTGGACGCGCAAAGCCGTGGCCGGCACACGCGCTCCCGAAGCAAGCCAGCCGGGAGACCAGGCGTCCTGGGTCCAGACACGCCGCGAAGAGTTACCGCCGTTTGTGCGCCCGGGGCCGCAGCCGAATAACGGCGCCTGGATCCATTCACGGCACGTGTGGATCCAAAACGAGAACACCGCGCATTTGCCGGACCTCGTGGATCGCCGTTCCTTCGACGACCTGCTGCGCGGGGTTCTCCCTCCCGCCTTGTCCCCGGAGGAATCCCGGAAGCAGATCCGAGTGCCTCCCGGCTTCGAGGTCGATCTCGTCGCATCCGAACCCCTCGTGCAGGACCCGGTCGCCATCGAATGGGATGAGCAGGGACGCCTGTGGGTGGTCGAGATGCGTGACTATCCATTGGGATTGGACGGCGCGGGCCAGCCCGGTGGCGTGGTCAGGATTCTCGAGGACCGGGACGGCGACGGCGGTTGGGATCACGCCACCACGTTTCTCGAAGGCGTCCCTTTTCCGAGTGGCGTCATGCCGTGGCGTCGCGGCGCGTTGGTAAGTGCCGCACCCACGATCTTCTACGCCGAGGACACCGACGGTGATGGGCGGGCGGACCTTCGCAGACCGCTGATCACCGGGTTCGTCGAGGGCAACCAGCAGCATCGCGTCAACGGATTCGCTCTCGGCCTCGATGGCTGGGTGTATGTCGCCAACGGCGACAGCGGAGGCGAAATCCGCTCCGAACTGACCGGGAAAACCGCGCTGCTGCGCGGACGGGATCTCCGGTTCCGGCCGGATACGGGAGAGTTCGAAGCCATCGAAGGTCAGACGCAATATGGCCGGTTCCGTGACGACTGGGGCAGCTGGTTCGGCAACGCGAATTACACCTGGCTCTGGTACTATCCCTGGCCCGCCGAAAGCCTCGCGAAGAATCCCCAGCTCGTTCTTCGAGATCCGCGCATCCAGCTCTCGGATGGCCCCGGACGAAATCGCGTGTATCCGATCAGCCGCGCTCTGCCGCGTCCCAACCAGGTGGGCGACGAGAACACCGTGACCAGCGCGTGCGGCGGGTGTGCCTACCGCGACGACGTGTTGGGACCCGGGTTCGAGAACTCGGTGTTCATCGCCGAACCCACGGAGAATCTCGTGCATCGTGAGGTTCTCCGCGTGGAAGGAACCACCCTCACCGCGACGCGTGCGCCGGGTGAGAACTCCAGCGAGTTCCTCGCTTCGACCGACCCCTGGTTCCGGCCGGTCCAGGTACGCACCGGTCCCGACGGCGCGCTCTATGTCGTCGACATGTATCGCCTGGTGATCGAGCACCCGGAATGGATTCCCGCGGATCTCATGGCGCGGCTCGACCTGCGGGCCGGCACCGACCGCGGCCGGTTGTTCCGTGTG
>CAZYJB010000967.1:0-2266 GCA_964647675.1 uncultured Verrucomicrobiota bacterium
GCCTCGGCTTCGACGACCCGACCGCGCTCGAGCGCATGGTGCCGATCTTCAACCGGCACCGGCCGGACCTGCTCACGCTGCACGGACGCACGGTGCTCGAGATGTACCGTCCCCACGTTCACCTCGATCGCATCGCCGACATCGTGCACGCGATGAACTGTCCGGTGATCGCCAACGGCGGTGTCGATTCACCGGCGCAGGCCACGCGGGCGCTCGCGCTGACCGGAGCGCGCGGACTCATGATCGGGCGCGGCGCCATCCGGAACCCCTGGTTGTTTGCGCAGATCCTCGACCATCTGGCGGGTCGGGATCCGCGCCGGCCGACGGGTCGCGAGGTCCTGGATTATGTGCGTGAGCTGTGGGAGACCACGTCGCCCGAGGGGCTCATCCCGCGACTGCAGGTGCAGAAGCTGAAGAAGTACCTGAATTTCATCGCCGACGGGGTGGATCCTACCGGCGTGTTCCTCCACGACGCGCGGCGCGTGACGACCGAGGAGGAGCTGTTTGGCGTGTGTCTCCACTGGCTCGATCACGACCGTCCCCTGGACCTCACCGCAGCCCCCCCGGTGCCAGTCATTTCGGCAGGTGCCTGACGGCGAGGTCGTTCGGGAAGCTGGTGCACGGCCGGTTCCCACGGCAAAATCAACCGCGTGGGGTCGACCGTCGCCATTGCCATCTTCGTGCTGCTCGCGCTGGGCGGGCTCGCGTTCCTGTGCTCGGCGGCGGAGACGGCGCTGTTCACGCTGGGACGCTGGCAGGCACGGCAGATGCAGGAGCGCGGCGGGGCTTCGGCGCTGGCGGCGCGGCTGCTCGAACGTTCCGAGGAACTGCTGGCCGCCCTCTCGCTGGCGAACACCATCGCCAACGGGATGGTGGTGGTCACCAGCCTCCTCCTGGCGCGGTTGCTCGGCTGGAACCTCTGGCTCGTGCTGGGGGCCGCCTTCCTCGCCGTGCTGATCCTCGGCGAACTCCTGCCCAAGACCCTCGCCGTTCGTGCGCCGGAGAAGTGGGCGGCGCGCGTGGCGCCGGCGGTGGCGCTGCTGCAATGGATCACGCGTCCCGTCCGCCACGTGGCGCAACGCCTCCTCGAAACTGTCCTGGGATGGATCCTGCCCGCCTCGAGCCAGCCGGTGCCCATCACCGACGATGAATACCGCGAACTTCTGGAGATGGGCGTGCAGCAGGGAGCGCTCGGGCGTTCCGAGAAGGAAATCATCGGCGAACTGATCTCGCTCGACCGCAAGCACGCGCGCGACGTGATGCGTCCGCGCGCCACGCTCGAAGCGGTGCCCGACGACCTGTCTCCGGACGAACTCGCGGCGGCGGCGCGACGCATCCGCCAGCGGCGCATTCCGGTCTACGACGAGACGCCCGACACCATCGTGGGTGTGTTGAATGCGCAGCAGTTCCTGCTGGATCCGCACCACCGGCTGGAGGAGGCGCTGGAGTTCCCGTCCTTCGTTCCGGAAACCATCAACTTGCTGCAGTTGTTCCAGGCCCTGCAACGCCAGCGGCGCAGCCTGGCGGTGGTGCTCGACGAGTTCGGCGCCGTGGCGGGCGTGGTGCGCATGGAGGACATCCTGGGTGAGGTGCTGGGCGAGATGAGCACCGACTCCCGCGCGCAGGCGCTGATCTTCGAGCGCTGCGGGGTGGGCCGGTGGCGTGCCAGCGGCTCGGTGCGGCTCGACGATTTCCGGCGCGAGTATCCCGCACTTCCCGAAGTGCCGGGCGTGGAAACCCTGGGCGGACTGCTCATGGCGCAGCTCGACATCGTCCCGCGTCAGGGTGAGAGCGCCACCGTGCACGGGCTGCGCCTCACCGCCGAGACGGTGGACGAACGCCGCGTGCACGAAGTCACCGTGGAAAGGGTGGCCGGCCGATGAGCGAGAACCCCGTCATTCTCGTCTTCGCAGTGGCGGCCATGGCGGTGGCATTCCTGTTGTCCGGGATGGAGGCCGGCGTGCTGGCGCTCTCTCGATTCCGCATCCGCCGTCTGGCGCGGGCGGGTGACCGGCGCGCAGCACGGCTGCAGGAATACCTCGAGCACCCGGAATCGTTCCTCTGGACCATCCTGGTCGGCAACACCCTGGCCACGCTCGCCACGGTGACCGCGGTCACGCTGCACCTCGCCGACTGGTACGAGAGCCGCCCGCTCGTGCTCATGACGCTGATCGGCGGCCTGCTGCTGTTCCTCCACGTGTTCGCGGATCTCCTACCAAAGCTGCTGTTCCGCCGGTTCCCCAACCGCCTCTGCCTGATCGGCGTG
>CAZYJB010000968.1:0-2261 GCA_964647675.1 uncultured Verrucomicrobiota bacterium
GCGGGATTGCGGACGCTGGTTCTGGAGAAGAACGCGGTGGTGGGGGGCGGAGCGGCCGGGTTCTTCGCGGCCATCCGCAGTGCCGAGCTGGGCGCTGAGGTCACGCTCTTCGAGAAGAGCGCGCAGGTGCTGGGCAAGGTGCGCATCTCCGGCGGCGGACGGTGCAACGTGACGCATGCGTGTCTCGATGCGAAGGAGCTGTCGACACGTTATCCGCGCGGCGGTCAGGCGTTGATCGGGCCCCTGCGCCGCTTTGGCGTGGCGCAGACGATCGCCTGGTTCGAAGAACGCGGCGTCACGCTCAAACGCGAAGAGGACGGGCGCATGTTCCCGGTGACCGACCGCTCGGAGACCATCGTGGAGTGCCTCACGCAAAACGCTCGCCGAACCGGGGTCCAGGTCCGCCTCAACGCCGAGGTGGTTGAGGTGGTCGCGCGGACCGGTGGGGGCTTCGACCTTCGGCTGGCGCGGGGCGAGGGATTGAGGTGCGATCGGCTGCTGCTTGCGACGGGCGGTTGCCGGTCCGTCGCGCTGGGTGCGTTGGCCGCGAAGCTGGGGCATGGGCTTGAGCCGCCCGTGCCATCGCTGTTCACGTTTCACATCGACGTGCCCTGGATCCGCGGTCTGGCGGGAGTGGCCGCCGAGGCGGAGGCACGCGTGGTATCGATTGGCCTGCGCCAGCAGGGTCCGGTGTTGCTCACCCATTGGGGACTGAGCGGGCCCGCCATACTGCGCCTTTCGGCCTGGGGTGCGCGTGAGCTGGCCGCGTTGGACTACCGGTTTCCGCTGCGCGTGAACTGGCTGCCGGGTCTGAATCCGGACGCCCTTCGAGTCGAGTTCCAGCGCAAGCGCGAGACCGAGGGTGGCAAGTTGGTGGTGAATGCGCCTGTGGGAAAGTTGATCGCGCGCCTCTGGGAACAATTGGTGCTGTCCGCCGGGCTCGACCGCGGCGCGCGTTGGGCATCGGTCACACGTGCGCAGGAGCTGGCCATGGCTCGCGTGCTCACCGAGAGCGAGTTTCCCGTGACGGGGAAGAGTCTCAACAAGGACGAGTTCGTGACTTGTGGCGGCGTGCGGCTGGCAGAAGTGAATTTCAAGACCATGGAAAGCCGGCTGTGTCCCGGGCTCCATTTCGCGGGCGAATTGCTCGATCTCGATGGCGTCACGGGCGGCTTCAATTTCCAGGCTGCCTGGACGACTGGATGGATCGCCGGCACCGCCATGGCGGAGGGGGCGGCGGTTCTCAGTTAGGGGGAATTGCCGGACGCGGGTGCGCCTTCGCTCCTTCGTCGACCCGAAGGGGCTTGGAGTTCGGCCATTTCCGCTGGACTCGGCCCCGAAGGGGCGAAAGGAGACAGCCCAAGGCGAAGCCTTGGGACCGAATCCGTCACGACGAACGGTCGGAGGCCTGAAAGGCCGAAAGGGCGCGCGCACTACGACCGTGGCGTCCCTTCAGGACGCCTGAATCGTGGGGGGACCCGGGAACCCAAGGCTTCGCCTTGGGCTATCTCCTTCGGCCTCGTTGAGGCCGCTCAAGCGGTAGCCGCCGACTGCCAGCCCGCGACGAGGGCCGGGAATCGGCACTGCTCGCAGAGCAGGTTCGTGTGCGCGCAGAAGTCCCGCGCGACCTGCAGCAGCCCCTGCTGAAGGGCCGCGCTGCGACGCCCGGGCAACGGCCCGTCACCCAGCAGGCGGGCGCGCACGAGTTTCAGTGCAGCATTGTCTTCGCCGGGTGGCCACTGGAGATAGAGGCGCTCGACCCGGCGGCGCGCCGTGGGATCGGAGCCGGCGTCGGCCCGCGCCCAGAGCCAGGGCAGGATGACATTCACCGCCAGGTCGTTCAGTCGGCCGGCGCCCAGCAAGGGCGGGGCGTCGGGGAGATCGCGGGCCGTCAGCGTGTAGTGCCGCCGCCAGAATCCCACGGCCTCGGGGCGCAGGCACTCGATGAGCGCGTGGTCGGCGTCCGCGTCGGGCGTGTCGCCCTGGGCCGCAAACCACGCCTCGATGCGCACCGGCCATTCGGGATCGGACACCCAGGCGGCGGCCAGGGCGATGCGGCGTTGCGGGTGGTTGGCGGGGCGCACGCCATGGAGGCGCCAGGCGGGGGGGGGGGGGCACGACATGGGCGCGCAGCGCGTCACGATCGCGCCACCAGAGATCCCAAAGGCGGCGTCCGTAGGAGCCGGCGCCCGGCTCGGCAGGCAGGAGCCCGCTCAGTCCGAGGAGCCGCGCCTCCCAGCCTTCGCGTGTCTCCACCGTCA
>CAZYJB010000969.1:0-2252 GCA_964647675.1 uncultured Verrucomicrobiota bacterium
CGAGGCAGTCGTGCTCAGCCTGTTGGAATCCGATCCGGAGTCCGTGAAGTCAGCCAGGTTTGGACCGCAGTCGCCGTGGGGGTTCGCCGCGGGCAACAGGTATACCAATCTCCTGGCTCGGCTGCTGACAAAGTTTGGTCTCGAGAAGCCGGATTCGGAGCGCGGCATTCGGTCCCCCGCCTTGGTCGAAGCGGCGGGGAATGGCTGGGCGGATTGTGTGGAGATGCTGCTCCGCGCCGGAGCGGATCCCAACGAGATTGGCGAGCGGGAAGGGACGCCGATCTTCCGTTTGATTCAGGGGTATCGGCAGGCGGGCATGAGCGTGTTCGGCCCGAATCGGGCGGCGCCGCCTCACGAGCGAGATCGTGCGATGGCCCTTTTGCTCGCGGCCGGAGCCAACCTCTTCCTCACCCCCGCCGAAATGCCGGGGATGAACCCATTGTTGGCGGCCCGCGGGCTAGGTGAGGAGGTCATCGATCGGTTGCTCACGAACGCCCTGCCGTCACGGCAGGTGAAATCCCGAGGCGATACCCTGCTTCACGCGGCGGCGGCGTTGGGAGCCACCCGGGCGCTGACGTCGCTGGTCACACGCGGCATGTCCATCCACGCCACCAACCGGGAGGGATGGACGCCGCTGCATCACTTGGCGGCAACGGCCGTCGCCCGGGCGCCGGGAATCGACTCTAGGAGGCAGCCGGAAGTGTTGCAGTGGACGACCGGGTTTGCGCTGCCCGCCGACTCCCGCACCGCGATGGCGCAGCAGTTGATCCAACTTGGGTCGCGCCACGATGTCTTCACGGCGGCCGGATTGGGTGACGAAATGTCGCTCAAGCAGCAACTTGCGACCGAACCGCTCACTATCCGGGCGCGCGACTCCAGGGGGCGGACCGCTTTGCACTGGGCAGTGGTCGGCGGTCAGAACGCGATGATTCCGTTCCTGGTCAAAGCGGGGTTCGATCCCGGCGTCATGGACATTCAGGGCAACACGGCCCTGCACCTCGCTCTGTCCGAGATGCCATCCACCACGCTGGAGGCGGTCCTCGCGGCCGGGGTGCCACTCGACCTTCCCAACGCCGACGGTCAAGTCGCGCTGGCGTACGCGTTGGGAGATCACGGGAACCTGGAGACTTTGCTAAAGGCTGGGGCGACGGTGGATCCCCTGGATGCCGAAGCCCCATTGATCCGCGCTACGACGGTGGCTGCGCGCATCGCCGAGGCACGCAGCCGCATGCCCATCCCGAAGGTCGGTTCACAGATTCCCCCGAGGCCAGCAGCGCCGGTGGCAGAAGAGCAGGGGGCGGTCCGCCGATTGCTGGCCGCCGGAGCAAGAGTGAATGTCACCAATCGTGAGGGTCAGACTCCCCTTGAGATCAGTTGCCGCGCCGGAGCGTTGAATCTCGTGGAAACGCTCGTGAACGCGGGCGCTGATCTCAACACCCCAACCGTCCGTGGACAGTCGATCTGGATGACCGCGCTGGGGCTGCCGGCGGAGGTCAGGTACGACGAAGATCCCTCCTGGCGCTACCAAGCCACTGCCAAGCTGTCTGCGCAGGCCGGCCGAGTGTTGCAAGCGACCGGCCTGGCTCCGGCTCCTCCCGTGGCGCGGGCGGTGGCGGTGCTCTCCTTCCTGGAGGGGCTGGGGGCGCGTTTGGATGCCACCAACGCCATGGGTCAAACTGCGTTACACTGGCTCGCGATGGAGGGCGGAGCCATCGGTCGTCGCGGAGTCATCACGCCACATATGCTCGAGGGAAATGGACCCAACTCCCCGCTCTCACGGTTCGGTGGGGGTTCGGATCGAAATGTGACGACCTTGTTGAGGTCCGGTATTCCGGTGGATGCGCGGGATCGGAATGGCAACACCGCTTGGTTGCTGGCGTGGCAATATGTCCTTCCCGAGGTAGCGAAGGCGCTGCAGGAAGGTGGAGCCGACGTTCGCACTACCAATGCCCTCGGCCGCAACGCACTTCATCTCCTCTGCCTGCCGGAGGCGCGGACGGACGATCGATCATCCACCAACCGACCACCGAAGTTCGTCGGACCTGCCGTTGGTTACTTGGTCCGGTTGGGTGTGGATCCAAGAACTGCGGATGCCGAGGGCCGGACGCCGTTGCATTTTGCCGTCGATAGGCAGCATCCGACCTTCGTAGCGGTGGAGTTGGTGGAGTACGGGGCGAATCCATGGGTCAAGGATCGATCCGGCAGAACTCCCTTCGACTTGGCAGAAGAGTTGGAGCGGACGGACCTGATCC
>CAZYJB010000970.1:0-2249 GCA_964647675.1 uncultured Verrucomicrobiota bacterium
GGATCTCGCGGTCACCGTGGTCGAGGCCTCGCCGCCGCCGGGGTTGAAATCAGAACTGCTGGCCGAACTCCCGCTGGGCCTGCTGGTGGCGAAGTCCACGAAGGTACGCGAAGCGGCGGAGGTGCTGGAGCAGGATCGCATCGCAGAGACGCTCATTTCAATGCAGGGCGACGAGGCGGTTCCCCGCCTGTTCCAGAACGAGCTCGCGCGTCGCGGCATCACCTGGCCGGTCGGCATCGAAGTCAGCACGCTGGAACTGATCGGGACCTATGTGTCGGAGGGCTACGGGATCGGCGTGGGTGTGATGATTCCCGGCGCGGAGCCCCCCAAGGGCCTTCGCTGGGTGCCCTTGCGCGAGTTCCCGAAGCTGTCGATGGGCGTGCTCTGGATGGGCAAGCTCGGGCCGGCGAGCCAGGCGCTGGTCGCCGGCTTGCGCGCTGCCGCCAAGGCACTTCCCACCAAAGAGGAAGACGCTCCGACGCCGGGCGCGTGAGAAGAGAGGGGCGAGGGGCGAGGGGCGAGGGGCGCCGCGCCGGGTCAGTTCAAGGCGCCAGCCGCTCCAGGGACCAGCCGCCGCCGCTTTCCTGGCGCGTATAGAGGAAGCGGTCGTGGAGCCGGCTCTCGCGGCCCTGCCAAAATTCCATCTCGCACGGCACGACGCGGAAACCGCCCCAGAACGACGGCAGCGGCACTTCGCCCTCACGGAACTTGCGCTTCATCTCCTCCCATTTCATCTCGAGCAACGCGCGCGTGGTGACGACCCTCGACTGCGGCGAGACCCAGGCGGCGAGCTGGCTTCCGTAGGGCCGTCGGAGAAAGTACGCGAGCACTTCGGTGTGGCTGACCCGTTCCGCGGTGCCTTGGATCGCAAGCTGCCGCTGCAGGGGCAGCCAGGTGAACAGCAGTGAAACGTTCGGATTGGCGGCGATTTGCTGCGCCTTGCGGCTTTCGAGGTTGGTGAAGAAAACGAAGCCGCGCGTATCCCAATGCTTGAGCAGGACGGTGCGGGTGGTCGGTCGCAGGTCGGTGCCGACGGTCGCCACCGTCATGGCGTTGGGTTCGAGAAGCTGGGCGTCGCAGGCCTGCTTGAACCAGAGGCCGAACTGTTCCGTCGGATCGGGCTTCAAGTCCGGGAGGTCGAGGGTGCCGGCCGTGTAGCTGACGCGCATTGCGGCGAGATTGGGCGCCGCGGGAAGTTCGGACGTTCCGCTCATGTCGCCACAAGGATCCGGTGAGCTGCCGGCCGGGGGCAAGGGGAAGGTGGCATGCAACGCGCACCGAAGACGGGGCCGACGCTCGAACGGCATGAGAATCGCGCTCCCCAGCAGCCAGTGTCCACGGTAAGGATCGTGGCATGTCGGACCGCCGCAGCTCCCTGTCCGTGGCTCTCATGCTGACCTGGCTCATCATGGGCTGGCCCCGCGCCGCGGACAGTGCAGTCGTGGTGGGCATCCGCGCCGCGGCAGGGTCGAGCGCGGAGCTTTCCTGGACCGCAGAGGCCGGGCACCGATACCGGGTGGAACGCGCCGCGACGGTGCCCGGGGCGTGGCAGATCACGGGGGAACTGGCGGCGCCGGTCGTCGCGGGCGTGGTGCGCTGGACCGATACCAACGCGATTTCCGGTGCGCCCGCACGTTTCTATCGGGTGGCGGATCTCGGCACATCCGTGCCGGGATTGCCTTCTCTCGACGAGGCGGCGCGCGCCTCGGATCTCGTGCCCATCGAGCTGAGCGATCTCTACTCGCGCAGCGCACGGGACACTTACGATGCCATCCAGTTCGCAACGTCGCTGGCGGCGCCTGGAAGTCCGCCCGTCACCCACGGCACGCTGCGCCTGACCGGCGACGCCGCCCAACCGGTGCGCTACGAACCCATGCCCGACGATCATCTGGTGCTGGTCCCGGTGCAGGGACCGTTGGTCGAGGTCTACGTGCAGGAACTGGATCTGGCGCGGAACGTCTACCAATGGAGACAGGTCAGCGCAGGGAGCGACCTCGTGCTTCGCAGTGAGCCGGGTCTTCCAGGGACGCGTGCGACGTTGATGGGGCGTTACGCGAGTGCGGCGTTTCCCGGGGTGTCCTTCGAAGTCGATCTCGCGGCGGCGATCTCGGGCTATAGTGAGATCGATTCCAGCGGTACGCACACGCTGAGCGATCTCACCGTGACGGGAACTTTGAACGCCCCCGGCTATGCGCAAACGGTCCAGATGCGGAGCCGGTTCGAACTCATATCCGTGCGCGGCGCGACGG
>CAZYJB010000971.1:0-2244 GCA_964647675.1 uncultured Verrucomicrobiota bacterium
GGGTTTGCGTTATCTCCGCGCTCGAAAGGGCGCGGCCCCGTTGAAGCCTGTTCGATGCGGCGCGCAGCGGCAGCGAGATCCCTACATCTCCGCGCTCGAAAGGGCGCGGCCCCGTTGAAGCGTTCGCGAGATTCATGATCGCCGCAAGTGCGGTGTCATCTCCGCGCTCGAAAGGGCGCGGCCCCGTTGAAGCAGTTAACCTGCAACCCCCAACCCCACTGACCAATGACATCTCCGCGCTCGAAAGGGCGCGGCCCCGTTGAAGCTTCGTCAAAGAGCGTCCCGACCCCAGAAGCCTACCATGATCTCCGCGCTCGAAAGGGCGCGGCCCCGTTGAAGCGTTATGGTGGCCCACGCTTTTCCGCAGCTACCGCGGAATCTCCGCGCTCGAAAGGGCGCGGCCCCGTTGAAGCCCGTTGTCTCCGGTCGTCGGAACAACCCCGATGCCAGATCTCCGCGCTCGAAAGGGCGCGGCCCCGTTGAAGCCTTGAGGACTCGCACGCGGGATGGAAGCCAGTTAGGTCATCTCCGCGCTCGAAAGGGCGCGGCCCCGTTGAAGCTTCAAAGCATTGCGCAGATCCTCAACGAGTGACTCGATCTCCGCGCTCGAAAGGGCGCGGCCCCGTTGAAGCTTTCGTGCGCAGAGGTGAAGTGCCCACCGGTGGTGGTATCTCCGCGCTCGAAAGGGCGCGGCCCCGTTGAAGCGTCGCCTACTACGGGGCGAACGGCTGGAAGGTTGGAAATCTCCGCGCTCGAAAGGGCGCGGCCCCGTTGAAGCATCGGGCAGAGACGGCAGAATCTCTCGGCAGTCCCCATCTCCGCGCTCGAAAGGGCGCGGCCCCGTTGAAGCGGGTCGTAGCTACCGCGACCTTGGAAGTTGAAGATGTATCTCCGCGCTCGAAAGGGCGCGGCCCCGTTGAAGCAGTTGATTCGCGTCGAGGCTGAGTTTTATCGTGAAGATCTCCGCGCTCGAAAGGGCGCGGCCCCGTTGAAGCAATGAGCGGTTGGACGCTGTAAACGAAATGTTATGCGGATCTCCGCGCTCGAAAGGGCGCGGCCCCGTTGAAGCCGTATGTTCCGGAAACGACGCGAAGCGGAATGCCAAGAATCTCCGCGCTCGAAAGGGCGCGGCCCCGTTGAAGCCATGCGGTGATTGTTCTCCTCGTCTTTCATTCTCTCATCTCCGCGCTCGAAAGGGCGCGGCCCCGTTGAAGCTTCTCCACGGTCACGTACGGCCAACCCGGCGGAACCGATCTCCGCGCTCGAAAGGGCGGGGCCCCGTAAAAGCTGCCAGCCAGCAACGCCTCGCCGCGTGCCGGCGCTGCCCAGAACCACCAGACTTATCTGGCCGCCGCCCGGCCGTCGTGCCCAGGTCCCCCGACCTGGAAAGGCGCCTCCTGGTTCGTGGCGTTCGCCACCCGGACGTCATCGCCCCGTAATACAGTGGGATTCTTGAAATGGTCGATGATGGGCTCCCAGAAGGCGCCCAGCCGCAGCAAGCAGGCATGCCGCGACGAATCCCCGACCCGATCTGCACCGTTTGTTCCCGCTCCGCGCCCAGCACAGGTATTCCATGGTCACGAGTGACCGGTTGCTCGTGAACGATGCTGCACCCAGG
This sequence comes from uncultured Verrucomicrobiota bacterium, assembly GCA_964647675.1. Classification (GTDB taxonomy): domain Bacteria; phylum Verrucomicrobiota; class Verrucomicrobiia; order Limisphaerales; family CAIMTB01; genus CAIMTB01. The sequence goes on from CAZYJB010000971.1 coordinate 1,619, forward strand.
CATCAATTGTTATCACGCCGGTCCTGCCTCAAACCTTTCGATGAGAGTCTCGGTCTCCCTGCCTCGAACCGCGATACCGCCACCTGAGAGCCTGTCTGAAAACTCCGACAGGTCCTGCGGCGAGGGATTTTGGCGCTGGCCGAGGCGGGGAGCCCCAAGCATCCCCGTCCCGCGGCCGCGGATAGGGATCGAGCCCACGAAGGCCAGCGGCAAAAGACCTGCCACCAGGCTGTCACCGACCTTGAACAGGGGGATGGTCTGGTCCACGATCCCACCGTGGATTTCGTTCGGAGCATCGTTGCGTTGGTCCTGGTGGCCTTTTGGCTGCCGGCGTCTTCGCACGTGCATCTGCAGCATTTCGGGCTGATCCACCAGATCCACGAGGATCATCATCATCGCCACCATCATAGTGATGGAGGCCACGCTGGTTCCGGCCATCACGAGCATGGGACCGAGAACCACGCAGCCGCGGACGGCGAATGCGTCCTCGCTTCGGCAACCGGGGGGTTCGATTTCTCGTGGCTCTCGTTGACCCCGGCCAGTTTCGAAGCGGACCTCGGCAAGATGCCTTGGGACCTCGTGACGGCGCACGGGGAGTCGGGTCTAGCTCCACCCTGCACGGGCCC
>CAZYJB010000972.1:0-2243 GCA_964647675.1 uncultured Verrucomicrobiota bacterium
GGCCAGCGCCAAAATCCCTCGCCGCAGGGCCGGTCGGAGTTTTCAGACAGGCTCTAAGGCGCCATGCATGCTTCCTGGTGGGTCACGTGCTCTGTCTCGTGACTCGGCATCCGCTTGGATGCCGACTCTCGTCCCCGTAGTCGCGGCCGTCAGGCTGCGCTGACTGGCCTTCGCGACGGCGGTTGCCAAGGCCAGTGAGCGCCGCCTGCACGGCGGCGGCTACGAGAGGGGATCGATCTCGGTGCTGTGCACCGACTCGCCGGTCGGAGCCGGCGAGCCACCGTGCCAGCACTTCCTCCCGTACGGCGCCGCAGGAACGAGGCGCCCCACCTTTCAGGGGCCCTACCTTTCCCGGCCCAGCCGCACGAGGTAGGCGGTCAGATCGCGCAACTCATCGCGCGTGAGGGCGGCCACCAATCCTTCCGGCATCAGCGACCCCAACTGCCGCCGGCTGGCGATGCGCTCCACCGGGATCGATTGCTCCGCGCGCGAGAGGTGATCCCACAGCACCACCGCCTGCGTCGTCTCGTGCCGCAGATAGCCCTGCATCACCTCGCCGTCCTTCAACTCGATCTCGTGCGCCATGAAGCCCTCCTTCACTTCGCGCTGCGGTTCGAGAAGCGCACCCACGATGAACTCGGCCGTCTGCGCCGTGCCAAGCGGTGAGAGATCGGGTCCGATACGGCCCGGCGTGCCATCCACGCTATGACAGACGGCGCACGCCAGCTCGGCCCGCTCAAAAATCCTCCGCCCCCGCTCGCGCGCCTCCGCGCTCGCACCCGCTTGCACCGCCTCGGCGGCCAGCGCCTTCGCCTCCTCGGCCGACAGCCCCGACTCGAGCTTCCGTCCCAGGCTCCGCTCCGCCACGGCGGCCAAGGCCGCATCGCGACGTCCCGCCGCGGCCATGAAGGTCAGCATCGCGCGACCATTCTCCGCGTGCGGCGCACGCTGGCCAAGAGCCTCGGTCAACGCCGCCGCGCCATCACGACGCAGCAGAAAGGCGCGCAGCACCGTTTCGACCTGCGGCGTGGTTCGCGCCACCGAAAGCCATTCCGCCGCACCCGCCGCAGCCTCGCGCGTGGAGATCCCCGCCCAGGCCGTCAGTGCGGCGATCTGAAGCGGGGCCTCCGCCACCGGACCGCGCGCGAACCGGCGCACCAACTCCAGGTCGGACGCCGTTCCATAGGCTGCCAGCGCTTCGATCGCCGCGGCGCGCACCGGAACAGCCTCCGCCTCGGAAGTGGCCAGGCGGGTCGCGAGCGCGTGCAGGCCCTCCAACTTCCAGGTACCCGCCAGCCGGACCGCGGCCGCGCGGAGCGGCGCCTGACGCGCGTCGTCGAGCGCCGCTTTCAATGCGTCCTCGACCCGCGGCGGTGCCGGAGCCATGCGCTCCGCCAGCAGGTCGAGCGCCTGCGCGTGAAGATCCTCGTGGTAGCGATCCCCCACCTTGAACCCGCGCGCCTCCAGGATGGTGCCGAGTTCATTCGAGCCCCCCGACCTCGCCACCAGGATGCTGAGACGCTCGATTTCGGGCGCTTCGAGAGCCACTTCGCCCACGCGGCGCAAACGCCCTGCCGCAATGGACGCGGTATCCCCGGATCCGTCGGCCCGCGCCAGCGCTTCGGCGTGCGACGACTTCCCGCCCAGGGTCAATCGGCCTTGGGCATAGGGCTCGGCCCAGTACGGCTTCAGCGCGTGCACCACCTGGGTGAGCGCATACTCGATGGCCGGGTCCATCGGCAGGTCGACGACGCGCAGCGCGACCTCGACCGCGCGCGACTCAGCGACTGCGGCGCAAGCGACCACGGCTTCCAGACGCACGCGCGGATGCGCATCCGCCACCCCGCGTTCGAGCCACGCCACGACATGAGGCAGCCGATCCGCCCATTGGCCCGCGAGCCGCATGGCGAACGCACGCGCCTGAAACGCGGGCGACGCCGCGAGGCGTTCGATCCACTCCGGTTCCATCACCTCATGACTCGCGGCCACGCCCACGCCTTCCACCCACGCCAAGGACTCCGAAGCGGGCAGGCGTCGCAGCCACGCGCGCAGCGCCGGCAGCACCTGGTCCGCCGCCCGATCGGCGAGCAACCGTTGCGCCATCTGACGATGAAACCGGTCCCCCTGACGCAACTGTCCGAGCAACTCCTCGTTGGTCCACGTCGAGAGCGCGCGGCGCGGCACCAACGGACGTCCCTTCGCGGTCACGCGCCAGATGCGGCCGCGGGTGCGATCGCGATCCG
>CAZYJB010000973.1:0-2238 GCA_964647675.1 uncultured Verrucomicrobiota bacterium
ACCGTACGAGTTTGGGGTTCACCACGAAGGAGAGAAGGACACGAAGGAAGAGGAGGCGATCTCGTGGCTGGCGCGGCGCCTTCCTTGGGTCGTCTCCACGCCTCGCATTTTCTCGGGTTCCCACCTTGGTTCCCTTCGCGGGAAGGTGGGATCGGAGGCGGGATTCTGTCGGCGGGCGTGAACGGCTCCGGCCCTGGTCCTTCGTGTTCTTCTTTCCTTCGTGGTTTAATCCAAACGCTTTGTTCGCCCTCGACAGCACTTTCGAACCTAGGAGATCGGGGCCACCACGAAGAGGGGAAGAACACGAAGACGACAGGAGCGAAGGGGTCAAACATTTCTGGTGACCGCGGTCGGATGCCCCACCGCGGCCTTTGACGCTTCTCGAATCCCGTCACCAAGTCCACCACCTCCATCCCAACCCCCGGGGCGCCACTTCCATCATCCCATCCGGCCCCCGGATCATGGTGTCGCGGCCAACGACAGGCACACCAACTCCACATCGTTCCTGGCAAAGATTTGCCGGTTCGCAATCGCAGGCGGGGTCCAGGCGCACTTCCTCTGGCCGAATGGCGAAGTTGGTTCGAGCAAATGGGCGCGACCTGTTTCCCGGTACCCCTGGGGGGTCAACCGCGCCACGATCAGGTTGCCCTCGTCGGTGAAGAGGAACGCGGCTTCACCGTGTGGAGTGATGTGAATGCAGGAGCCGTTTCCAGCGGCGGTGACCGTATTCGTCGTCCAAACCTCCTTGCCAGACCCGGCTTCGAGACAAACCAGTTCGCCGGTGGTCCTTGCCGAGTAAACAAATGCCCCCTGAAAGAGAGCGGTGGAGGTGTTGCTCAAGACTCGCTTGGTGGGAGCCTTCGATGCAGGCCAGATCACCGTCGCGGCGGGCTTTTCGGGGTCGAGCCGGAACATGACGCCGGCCACCAGCAATTGGCCGTCCCAAAACACCGGTGTGGCGACCGCCATGTCGCCCGGAGTGAGGAACAATTCCCGCCACCAAATCCTGCCCGTGCGCGGATCGAGTGAGGTCACGCCGGCCTGCGTCCACACGATCAATTGCCTCGTCCCCCCCACAGTGATGGTAATGGGCGAACTGTACGTGAACGAATCGTCGAGCGCCCGCCACACCTCCCGGCCGGTGTCCTGATCGACGGCGACAACAGCGGCTCCGGGTTTAGCGAAGCATTGCAGAATCAACAGGTTTTCCTCGATCAACGGAGAGGCGGTGATGCCGCTGAAGGCCTCATTGCCGTAGTCCCTCATCAGGCTCCTGGCCCAAACCACGTCCCCGGTTGCGGCATTCAGGCAGCGGAGTTCTCCGGTCGCGCCCAGCGTGAAGACCCGGCCACCATGAATGATCGGAGTCGCCCGCGGACCACCGCCATCAGGGCCGAGCGCCCAAGCCGGGTACTCCACCGGATACGCGTGGGTCCAAAGCCGATTCCCGCGCCGGGCATCGAAGGCGAGCACCCGTTCGGTCGCCACTGTCCCGGTGATTTCGACATCGGTTAGGTAGACTCGGCCGTCGGCAATCACAGGACTGGACCATCCCCGGCCCACCGGCGTGCGCCAGGAAACTGGAAGACCGCCTGGCGGGAACGAGTCCACGATCCCCTTCTCGTTCCAGGATCCGTCACGGTTCGGCCCGCGCCATTGCGGCCAGTCGTCCGCAGAAGCGCCGACGACGCCCATCAGAACCAGCACCGTCAGGGTGACGCAATTCGGCGACGACAACGAGATCATCGGTCAGCGTTCCAACCCGTCCTCGATTTCGAACTGAGTCCGGTGGGAACCCACCGATGCAGAACGTCGGTACGCGGCTGGGCAAGGAGGAATCGCCCGCCGACAGGGAGACAGGTCCGCAGACGTGACCGCGGCAGGGCGATTGCCAAAGTCGAAGGCAGAGAAGGCGAAGACCAGCGGACAGGATTTGCAGGATGAACAGGATGGGCGGAATTGGAGGATGCGGATTCGGACTCCGCAGTGGCTGCCGCCCGGCACTTGGGGAGGATGGCTCCTTTCATCCTGTTCATCTTGTTCATCCTGTCCTCGCCCGCTCGCCCGATCGGGGACTCTGTCGACGGCCCTGGTGACCGCGGTTGGATGCCGCACCGCGGCCTTTGACGCTTCGCGGGCGCGTGGCACACTGCGTCCGACCGCTCACCGTCCCGAAACCCGCCACCGTGAACTCCAGCGCCCCGACGCCCTCCGCGATTCCTCCCGTCATCGACGTGG
>CAZYJB010000974.1:0-2236 GCA_964647675.1 uncultured Verrucomicrobiota bacterium
ACGCCTGTCTAAGCATGAAGGCAGGTCATGCGCCATGATGAAAGCGAGGCACCAGTGGCCAATGCCGAATCCAGGCTGGGAATGCCCTCCCCTCCGCACCCCCGCGGCCGGCCCAATCGCGCTGCATTCCCGGCAGGCCTTCGTCCATGGCGAGGTCCTTCGCTACGAACCCCAGCCGTTCAAGGATACGCTCGGCTGGTGGGCGCGCGCCACCGACTGGGTGGAGTGGCCGCTCGACGTCTCCTCCCCCGGGAAGTACCGACTCGAAATCCTCCAAGGCTGTGGCCAGGGCAGCGGCGGCAGCGAGGCCACCTTCTCGATCGCCGCGTCCAAGGTCGCATTCACGGTCCTGGAAACGGGTGGGTTCCAGAACTTCGTCTGGCGAACGCTGGGCGAGCTCGATCTGCCGGCCGGCCGGAATTCGCTGGAACTGCGCGTGCAGCGGAAGCCGGGGGGTGCGGTCATGGATCTCCGCGAATTGAGGCTCATCCCCATTGGGCAGGGCTCCCCCATTTAGAGAGAGCCCCCCCGCAGGTCTCACACGATCTGGCGCGCTGCGTAACGGCGCAGGTCGTCGAGCTTCTCCTCCATCAGCGCGGGCAGCACCAGCAGCGGCGCGTTGGTCTGCCACGCCAGCGCCTCCGCCTCGCTCGCCGTCAGGACGATCAGTCGCTCCCACGCCTGGGCCGGCACCTCCGGATGACGCGCCATCCAGTCGCGCACGAGGCGCTGACGCAGATGGCGGAGCCGGTCCGGACTCGGCACTCCCGTGTTCCATCGATTCGTATTCTTCAAAGTTCTCATCGCGTTTCGTGCCGGTGGGTTCGCGGCGGACGGTTCCATGACCCGGGGTGCCTGTTCCTTGTTGCAGCCGGCGTCTCCGCCCGTGCGTGACGCCGTCCGCGGCCCCCTACTCGCTGCGCACGACGCGCGAGGCGAGAAGGGTCCGCGGCGGCACCGGGGTAATGACGACCGGAACCCGGAATCCGGGTTCCTCCCGCCACTTCCATCGGACGCGGAACACGTGCTGGTACAGACGCTCGTTCGGCGTCGGCCCGCGCTTGGTCTTCTCCTTCATGGTTCCTCCCAGGGTTCATGGGTGTGTTGTGAATCCGTCCACGGATTCGAAATCGGATGCAGGCATTCGCTGGGAGAACAGCCCGCCAACGTTTTCTCGCAGTCTGCCACGCGCAAAACGCCGAGGGGCCGGGACTGACTCGCAGTCCCGGCCCCCGGCGGCGCACCAACCCGGCTCAACAAGGAACAGGCACCTCTTGGTCACCTTCCGGTGCCAACCCGCGGATTCCCGGCGGTTGTTTCGGTGTTTAGGGGCACACCTCCTCCAAAGCCCTTCGACTGTAAAATCGGGACCTGACCCGCCGGGGCGATCTCTATGACGCGAGCCACTCGACTCACTCGCCGCCGGTTTCTGCCTGTCACTCGGACGTCCATCTGTCAGACGCCCGGACTGGACTGACTCACTCGCTTATTCCTTTCGGCTCGATGTTCAGAGTGCGTTGTTGGCGCCCGTTCACGCCATCCCTCTTCCGGGTACCCCCGCAGATTCCGCCAACAAAAAACCCCGTCTCCGTTTCCGGAGGCGGGGTTTTGAAAATCGCGACTTCAGTCTCGTTCTCTAGTCCCCCCGCCCTGCTCCGGAGCGCTTGTTGGCCCACATGGCAACCGCTGGAATCGAAACCACGGACGACAGGCCCACTCGCATCGACGGAACTGACGACACCCTCCCGCTGGCGCCCTGCGCCGTGCGGGGCGAATAAGCCGCGCCAGGCGCATGAACCTCACAAGCCGTCAGGCCTGCGTGTTCGGGTTGTGTCTGAAAAGTAAGTTCTCGCATCGGACGCCCGTAGAAATGCCATCCAGTCACTGACATCACAAGAAGAAAGTCCGGGAGAGTGAGTGACAATCATGGCTCGGCCTCACCCGCCCGGTGTCCGGTCCATCCACGAGTGCCGCTGCAAGTCCATTCGGATTCAGGGACTTCGCATTGACCGACTCCGCTCCGGCGCCCGACCCTGACGCCATGCGACGGAATCGCGAATCCGCCCCCGAACCCTCCCGCGCGACGGGAGTGCTCGGCATCGAGGCCGGCGGCACACGCACCACCGCCTGCTGGCTCGCCTCACCCACCGCACCCCCGCGCCTCGCCACTTTCGAAGCCGCCAATCTCCAACTGGTGGCCGATGCCCAACTGCTCGCGCTCTTTCGACGCATCGCG
>CAZYJB010000975.1:0-2235 GCA_964647675.1 uncultured Verrucomicrobiota bacterium
GCCAGCGGTCGCCGTAGAGCTCGCGGGCCTGGGCGAAATCGTGGCTGCGCAGATCGAGAATCATGACCTGGCCGCCCGGCCGCAGGATGCGGTGCGCGGACCTGATGGCGCGCGCCGGTTCGGTCGCGTGATGCAGAGCCTGGCTGAGAATGACGAGATCCACCGACGAGTCCGCGATGGGCGGGTCCTCGAGATCGCCGCGGCGGAACTCCAGGTTGTCGAGCCCCGCCCGCCGCGCCTTGGCAGCGCCGAACGCGATGATTCTTTCCGAGTTGTCGACGGCAATCACGCGTCGGCACCGCAGCGCGAGCAGTTCGCTGAGCAGCCCTTCGCCCGCGCCGAGGTCGGCTACTTCGAGCGGCGGGAGGATGCGCAACAGCATCTGGCCGAAGGCCTGCCAGGACCGGCCAGGGCCGTAGCTGCGGTCGAAGCGCCCGGCGACCTGGTTGAACAGCAAACGCGCCTGGTTCTCCCGCAGCGCGACGATGCGCCGCAGATTGGTCTGATCCGCCTCGTAGGCGGCTTGCTCGCGCGAGCCGCGCAGTCCAATGGCGAGTTGAGGCCTCAACTCGTCGGAAGGATTCGCCGATAGCTTGTAGAATGCCCGTTTGCCGTCGCGTCGCGATTGCAGAAGCCCGGCGTCGAGGAGGAGCGCCAGGTGCGTGGAGATGCGCGACTGCACGAGGCCGGTGATTTCCTGGAGCTCGTTCACCGAGAGCTCGTGGTGCTCGAGCACGCCGAGAATCCGGAGGCGCGTGGGGTCGGCGAGGGCGCGCAGGCACTTGAGCGTTTGAGCCATTTCGAAAAATCCCGTTTGACGTGGTGGATGCAGCTCGTATCGTCGCATCCGGATACGTTAATATGATCTCGCAAACGCGGGGTCCAAGACAACCATCATTTGCATGAGCAAGCGTTTCATCTTTTCCTCCGAGTCGGTCGGCGAAGGCCATCCCGACAAGGTCTGCGACACGATCTCCGATTACGTCCTCGATGCCTGCCTCGCGCAGGACAAGTACAGCCGCGTGGCGTGTGAGACGTACGCCAAGAGCAACGTCGTCGTGGTGGGGGGAGAGATCACGACCCAGGCCAAACTCGATTACGTCCAGATCGCACGGAAGGCGATCCGCGATATCGGCTACGTCAACGACGACGACGTGTTCCACGCGGACCGCGTGTTCGTGAATGTCTACGTGACGCAGCAGTCGCCCGACATCGCGCAGGGCGTGGACGCGCGCAAGGCCAAGGGCAAGAAGACCGCCAAGCAGGGCGCGGGCGACCAGGGGCTCATGTTCGGCTATGCCTGCGACGAAACGCCCGAACTCATGCCGGCTCCGATCATGTTCGCGCACCGCCTCGGCCGCGAGCTGACCCGCATCCGCAAGTCGGGCGCCGCGCCGTGGCTGCGTCCGGACGCCAAATCCCAGGTTTCCGTCGTGTATGAGGACTACCGGCCCGTCGCGATCTCGAACGTGGTGATCTCCACCCAGCACGCCGAGGACATTGGGCACGCGGAGATCGAGAAGTTCTGTATTGAGAAGGTGATCAAAAAGGTCCTGCCGAAGGGCCTGCTGAGTCCCAAGACCGAGTACCTCATCAACCCCACGGGGCGGTTCGTGGTGGGCGGTCCGCAGGGCGACACCGGCCTGACCGGGCGAAAGATCATCGTCGATACCTACGGCGGCATGGGCCGCCACGGCGGCGGCGCCTTCTCGGGCAAGGACCCGACCAAGGTGGACCGCAGCGCGGCCTACATGGGTCGCTGGGTCGCGAAGAACGTGGTGGCCGCCAAGCTCGCGTCGCGCTGCGAGCTGCAGTTCGCCTACGCGATCGGGCATCCCGACCCGGTGAGCGTGCACGTGGACACCTTCGGCACGGCGACCGTGGACGAGGCGAAGATCATCAAGGCGGTGAACCGCGTCTTCAGCTTCCAGCCCTCCGACATCATCGACCAGCTCAACCTCCGTCGACCGATCTACGCGAAGACCACGAACTACGGTCATTTCGGCAAGGCCGACACGGACCTCACGTGGGAGAGCACCACGAAGGCGGCGGAACTCCGCCGCGCCGCGGTCTGATTCGCGCGCACGCCGGAACCCTCAGGGATCGACCAACCAGAATTCGGTTTCGCAGAAGGAACACAAGATGGCCAAGTCCAGGAAAGCGGCTGCCGCCGCTGCAGTGATTGCCGAGGTGGAAGCCGCCACGGCCAACCTGCGTCAGTATTCGGCGCTCACC
>CAZYJB010000976.1:0-2232 GCA_964647675.1 uncultured Verrucomicrobiota bacterium
CCCTCCAGCCAGAGCGTCCCCGGGACCACGAGGTCGGTGCGCCCGTCATGGGTCCACAGCACGGGCGTACCAAAGCCCCGGCGCATGTCCGGGCGATCAACGCGCCAAGCCACCTCGCCAGTGCGCCGGTGGACGGCGAGGAGGTACGACTGGGTGTCCTGGTCGAGCAGTTGGACGACCAGGTCACCTGCCAAGATGGGTGATGAGCTCGCGCCGTACTCGGTCTCAGGCAAGGCGATGGGCCGGCTCCACACCTCGCGTCCGTCCACGGTGTAACAGCGCAGTCCGAAGGAGCCGAAGAACGTGTAGACATGCTCGCCGTCGGTGGCGGGCGTGGCGGACGCCGGACTTCCCAGCGACGGATGCACTTCCTCCACGTGGGTGGCGTCGATGTGCCGGCGCCAGAGTTCGCGTCCGCTGGCGCGGTCGAAGGCCAGGGTGACCAACCGGCGCTCGGCGAAGGCGGTGAGGAAAAGCCGTGGGCCGGCGAGGATGGGTGACGCGTTGCCGGGCGGACAGTCCACCTTCCAGCGCACGTGATTCGTGGGGCCGAAGGTTACCGGGGGCTGACAGGAGTCGGGCGCCGATCCGGCGGCATTGGGTCCCCGGAACTGGGGCCAGGGCAGGTCGAAGTCCGGGGCCCCGGCGATGGAGACCCGGATCCCGAGTGGGCAGAGCAGCAGGACGGCAGCGGTGCGAAGAGCAAAACCGGGCACGGACGCATCAAGGCAGCGGGACCCCGCTGCGGCAAGGCTGATCAAGCCACCGCGGTCCAAGTGGGAGGGGCGCCCCAGGGTGGACCACGGATGTCCATCCCGGCCTGACAACCTTGGGCGCATGACAACGCTTCATGGGTTGATGCGGGTGGCGGGCTGCGCAGCCGTGCTGGTCTCGATGTGGTGGTTCCTGGTGTTGTTCTTCAGCGTCGCATGACCAAATGGTGCCTCAGTGCTGTGCCGGGCTGACGTGCCTGGCGAGCGCGGCGGTGCTGGCGGCGAGGACCTCTTCGTGCAGCGAATGCCCGTTGGCATCGATGGTGACCACCGCCGGGAACTCGACGACATCCAGTTCCCAGATGGCCTCGGGCGACCCGAATTTCTCGAGGAAATGGACGTTGCGCACGCGTCGCACGCAATCGGCGAGGACCTGGGCGGCGCCGCCGACGGCGTGAAGGTAGACACAGCCGTACTTCTGGCAGGCCTCTTTGGTTTTCTCACCCATGCCGCCCTTGCCGATGACGCCGCGGATCTTGTGATCGCGGATGACCTGCCACTGGTAGGGTTCCTCACGCGTGCTGGTGGTCGGGCCGGCGGCCACGACCTTCCACTGGCCCTCGGCGTCTTTGATCACGACCGGACCGCAGTGGTAGAGGATGCCGCCGGCGAGATCGACGCCTGGTGGCAGGGCGCCGCCTTCGTGGAGGTACTTGTGAACGGCGTCGCGGCCCGTGCACACGATGCCGGTGATGCCGACGGCATCGCCGACTTTAAGTGAGCGCACGGCCTGTTCGGTGATCGGGGTGGTGATGGCGATCATTTCTTGGAGAGTGGGTGGGTGGGTGGGCGGCTTCAGCCGATGAGAGCTAATACAGCCAGGAGGTGATGGCGCCCGTCGGATCGAGCAGGGCGCCCTGCCGCCGGAAGGCCCAGCACATGTAGCTGATGGTGACAAAGTACGAGGCCGGCACGCGGTTGACCGCGCAGATCTTGCAGCCGAGCAGGGTGGTCTTGCCGCCAAAGCCCATGGGGCCGATGCCCAGGTCGTTGGCTGTCTTGACGATTTCCTGTTCCAGGGCGGCGAGTTCCGCCACGGGATTCGTGTCGTCGAGCAGGCGGAGGAACTGGGTCTTCGACCACTCGTAGCCCGTCGCGCGATCGCCACCGATGCAGACGCCCAGCACGCCCGGGCCGCAGCCCTTGCCCTGCGCTTGAAGGACCGCGTCGAGGATCACGCGGCGGCAGCCGTCGAGGTCGCGGTTGGCGCCGAGCGCCTCGTCCGGCAGCGAATACTGGGCGCCGACATTCTCGCACCCACCCCCCTTGAGCATGAGGCGCACGCGCACTTCGGGGCTCCGGTGCTGATGGAAGTGCAGTGTGGGCGCGCCGGGCCCGCAGTTCGTGCCGTCGTTCCGGCCGGTGAGCGAATCGACCGAGTTCTGGCGGAGATAGCCCTTCTTGGTGGCCACCTTCACCGCCTCGCGGGCCGTCTCCTCGAAGCCACCCTGATCCAGTC
>CAZYJB010000977.1:0-2228 GCA_964647675.1 uncultured Verrucomicrobiota bacterium
GCGACCACCTCATTCCTCGCCGTCGAGGTAATGCGTCTCGCTCCCCTTGACCACCATGCGCCCACCACCTCGGATGGGTAATGGTCCTTGCCCTGGCGCGACACCATCGCGTTATAGACCGACATCTCGGGTGAAACGACCGTCACCAGCGGCGCGTTGAGCTGAAGCGCGATCACATCGCGCAGCGTGCGCCCAGGCGCCATGTCGCGCAGATGCTCCTGGTACTCGGGCACCTCCTGTTCGCGGACGAGCACCTTGTTGAGGCCGCCCATGGCGATCATGGCCTCCTTCATCCCGCGCTCCATGCCCTTCACGATAGCCGCCATGGCGATCAGGCTCGAGACACCCAGCACGATGCCCAGCATGGTCAGCATCGACCTGAACTTGTGGGTCCAGATCTCTTTGAAACCGACGAGAATGGCGTTGCCGAGTCCCATCACGACCTGAGAGCAGACGACACGGAGTGGATTCAATCGTCCGCAGGCGCCGCCCGCGCAATCTGACGCGCCGCGCCGTTTTTCAACCGGTGCCGGCTTTGGGGATCGGGTCACGACTCGGCGTAGGCGCGGCCGTCAGGCTGCGCTCACCCGTTCCAGCGACTCCGTTTGCTAGAGCCAGTCAGCGCGAGCTGCACGCTCGCGGCTACTTCCCTCGTAGCCGCGGCCATCAGGCTGCGCTCTCTGGCTTGGGCGATTCCCGTCGCAGACGCCAGCGAGCGCCGCCTGCACGGCGGCGGCTACAAGGCAATCGATCTCGGGCCTCCGGCCCGACTCGTCGGTCGTAGCCGGCGAGCCACCGCCACTGCTCCGCGGCCACGTCACGACCTCCTTTATCCTTCACGGCCAAGAATCCTCATGCTGAATTCCCAAGGATCCACCTAGTCCGCCCCCCCGCCTGTCCCCATGAGCGTCCTTCCGTCGTTCCCCGTCCCGCCCAAGCGCCCCGTTGCGCGACTTCCCTCGGCGCTGACCGCCCTTTTCCTGACCACCCTATTCTCCTTTCCGCCCGGCGCCCACCGTGCGCGGGCCGCCGAGCCCCTCGTGTGGATCGCCGAATCCATCCCTCTCGCGCGCACCAATCTTTTGTCGTGCCCCAACTTTCTGGTCGAGCCCCGCCGCATCCTGCGCGACGCCGAGGGGCGGCCCATCCTCGCGTGGGTCGACGCCTCCAATTGTGGCAGCGAAGTCATGGCCTACTGGGCGCGGCGCGAGGGGGCCGCCTGGCGGATCAGCGCACTCACCAACGCCGGCCCCGCGCTCTTCCACCCGTTCTCACCCGGCGCCACGCCCGCCCTCGCGCTGTCCAGCAACGGCGTTCCCTACCTCTACTACGCCGCCGCCAACTTCAACTCGGACAATCCCTGGTACCTCGTGCGCGCCGCGCTCACGCGGCAACCCGCCGGGCCCGGCAGCTTCGTACAGGCGATCGGCGGCGGTCGCGCGCCCGACTTCACCTTCGACGCCGATGGCACCGCCTCGGACCCGCCGTCCTTCGTCCTTCACACCCCTCGAACGGCGCCCTTGCTGAATGGCCGGACCCCCATCGTCAACGAGCCCATCGGATCAGGTCTGGACGGCGAACTCGTTTTTCGCGAAGGGCCGAAAGGTCAGCCGCACATCCTCTACGTTTCCGCCACCGCCCTGCGTTACAACGCCGGCTCGCCTTCGAGCGACCGTCCCGTGCTGGAAGTGAATACGGGCGCGGCGCGCATGCACGACCTGGCGGTCGCACGCGACAACAGCCTCCATGTCTCCAGTGTGAAAGGCAGCGGGCGCTTCTTCTTTGGCGCCGTCGGCCAGCCGGCCTACCTCCATTCGACCGATGGCATCACGTGGTCCACCAACCTGATCTCACCGGAGACCGATGTCGGCGCGACCGCCATCGCGCTCGATTCCCGCGGTCGCCCGGGCATCGCCTTCACCCGCGGTTACCACGCACTGTTGTTTACCCGCCAAACCGAGGCTGGATGGACGCCGCCGCAATTGATCCGCACGGGCATGGGTGGCTGGGACCGCTCGCGCGCCGTCCGGCTCGCGTTCGCCACTAACGACCAGCCGCTGATCCTCGTCCCGGACGCCCTCACCAGCCGGCTGCTGCTGTTCACACCCGATCTGGCCGGGACACCCACTGATCTCGCGGTCGAATTCCTCACGCCCACCAACCGCGTGGCGTTGACCACCAACCTCCCGCTTACCGTCGTGGCCTTCAACCGGTCGGGACGCGACGCC
>CAZYJB010000978.1:0-2228 GCA_964647675.1 uncultured Verrucomicrobiota bacterium
GGGCTGACGAGCTCGACGGACTCGAGTCCCAGCTCCCGGCTCGCGCGCGCGAGTTCGTCCACGGTGAGCGGACTGAAGCACCAATGGCAGGCGGACTGCCGGACACGCTTTCGGGTGACTGCCGGTTCGGCGGCCATGGTGGCGGGCAGGGCGGCCAGGGTCGTTGCGCCGGCAAGCGCGGCGCCGGCGGTGTTCGCGAGAAAATGCCGCCGGTTCGGGGACGCGGGCGCGGAATCTGGCGAGGGCTTCATGCGCGCAGCCTGCCGTGCGCGGAGGGCGGTGGCGAGTGCAGGTTGGCGAAAGGCCAGGCCGGCCGGCGGTCACTCCACCGTCAGGGCCGTGCCGGCGGAGTGGCTGTTGAACTCGGGCGCGTAGAGGCACTGCACTTCGGCGATGCCCGCCGTGTAGCGTCCGCGCAACTGCACTCGGACCGCGTATTCGAAGACGTACGTGCCCTTGGGCAGGTAGCTGATGAAGAAGTGGGAGGCCGTGTCCCGCGTGCTTTCGTAGTAGCCGAACCCGTCCTGGAACCGGTAGCCGGACAGCACGTTGACCGGCTCGGTGCCGCTGCCGCGCTGGTCCTTGAGGTGGACGTACTCGAGATCGCGGTCGGTGCGCAGGGTCACGCGCATCACCAACTCGTCCCCGACTTTCGCCGTGCCTGCCGCGGGGCGCAGTTCGGCGCCGGCTGCGGTCGGAACCTTCCGGAACAGCGCCTTCTCGAGCGTCAGCGGCGTGGCCTGGTGCGGGCGCACGTTGGAGAGATCCTCGAAGTACTGCCAGTGGGCGGCGCCCCACGCGATGCCGGGCGTCGTCTTGCGTACGTCGATCGCGGCCAGGGCCGGTGCGATTTCTCCCCGCGCATAGCGGGTCTCGAAGAAGCCGGTGCCGGGCTCGAGGGCGCTGCCCGCACCCGGCACTCCGGCGGCCGGCGTGATGGAGCGGCCGCCCACCTTGACCTCCACGAGCGTCGCGTCGGCGAGGAGGTCCACGCCACGGCGCAGCAACGCGTAGACGGCGTCGGCGGTGGCCTTGGTCGATTTCCAACCCTGGGTTTGCTTCTGCTTGAGCAGCCAGACCTTGAGTTCCTCGACCGCCGCCGCGTCCCGCGCGATCTCGTCGAACACCTCGATCATCAGGGCCTGCGTTTCGATCGGAGCGCGGAACCACGACGCGCTGAGCTCGTCTTCGCGCCAGGACATGCCGAGTTCCTCGCTGCGCGCGGCGCGCTCGCCGAGCGAACGCACGATAGCAGCCGGAACCTCCGGGCGAAGGGCCGGCGCGAGGCCCGTGGCCTGGATCCGTTGCAGGGCCAGCGCCACGTGCCCCTGCGGCAGGCGATGATCCAGCTTCAGCCAATGATCCTGCGCCTGCCCGGCCCAGTAGCGGAATGCTTCCACGTGCTCCGCCGCCACCGGTTGGCCGGGGAGAAAGAAGGAGCGCGCGTAAAGATAGAAGGCCACCTGCGGCGTCACGTTCTCGCGGTCGAGCCGCTGGTCCGCTTTCAGCCGCTGCCAGCGCTCGTGCATCGCGAGATCCAGCGTTCCGATCGAGCGAAGCGCCGCGTCGAGCGGGACTTCGACGCCCAGTTGCCGCAGGCGTCCGAATCCGGCCACGACGTAGGTGGTGATGAACTCGTCGTAAGGCCCGCCCTCGAACCAGGACCAGCCGCCGTCCGGCCGCATCATCTCCGAGAGCTTGCGCAGCGCGCGGTCGGTCTCGGAACGCGTGCGGACCGGATCGAACAGCAGACCCAAGTTGCGGCGCGTTTCGGACTCGGACTTCGCGTCGCGCACCCATGGGGTTTCAGCCAGGGCCACGGCCTTGAGGTCTTCGTTCTTCTCCAGCGGACTCTGCAGGGCGGGCGTGTTGCGCCAGAGTTCGAACGTCCGCGCGATGCGCGGATCGCGCGCGGTGAGGGAATGGCCGAGCGCATTGGCGTAAAGTCGGTTGAAGACCTGTTCCGCGCACTCGTGCGGGTATTCCATGAGCACGGGCAGGGCGAGCACGGCGTACCACGCCGGATTCGAGGCCATCTGCACGGTCAGACGTTCGTGCGCCAACGTCGGAGAAGCCGCGGCGTCCTTGAGCGCCTGGAAGGTGAAGGTTCGTTCGCCCGGACCGCGAATGGGCAGCGGCAAGGATTCCGTGAGCAGCACGCGTCGTGAAAGGACTGGCAGCACGCCCGCCTCGCCGTCGCGATGCCGGGCTCCCTGGGCGGAAACTTC
>CAZYJB010000979.1:0-2225 GCA_964647675.1 uncultured Verrucomicrobiota bacterium
CAGCTCACCGTTCCCAGCGGGTCGGGTCACTAGGCCCGCGTTCGAACGGGGGCTGTCGTCGCGGGAGTCGCCTCAGCGATCGGACTCCTTCCTGCGATCGGGCAGGCGAATGCCGGCTCCATCGCCCTGATCTCGGCAACGCCCGGCATCAATCGCGTCGAGTTCACGTTCCGCAGTTCCGGGACCATGGAGCATCTCAAATCAGCCCAGGTTCCAACTGGCGAATGGTGCTCCATCGCTGGACCTGCCGGATGCGCTCGTCGGGGAAGATGCGTCCAAAACCGGAAAGCTCAGAGTCTCAGCGCCCCGCATCGGCGGAGTTGGCGACTCCTCCGGCATCGCCAACTTCGTGGCACGCCTGCACATCGCACCCGACGGCGCCTTCACGTTCACCGGTGGCTCCGGTCCTTGATTTCCAAGGGGATGGGGCCGCTATTGCGATCGAGTTCCCCGAGCGGAAGCCTTCCGCCCACGCCGGAAGCGCGACCCTCCGGGGGGTAGCTCCGTCCGTTGGACTTCCGATGCCGGTTGGAGCATTCGCAGCCCCATTTCGTGCCGGTTTCCAGCAATCCCCTGCTGCCGATTGAAAAGGCCTCGAGCTTTGTCCACGGCATCCACGGCGATGCTTGGAAGCTGACCCACCTCGCCGCCCTCCGACGTGACTCGTGGGTGCCCGAGTTGCTGGAGATCGAACGGGTGGCGAGCCGGTCGAGCCCTTCTCGCTTCTTCGGGGGCCGGCGGGTGATCGCCAAGGTCTGGTGATCACCAAGGTCTGGGCTCCAGGACGAAAAGCGGTGCGGAGGGGCCGGCAAGACCCGGGCCTGGGTCGCCGAGGCCTGGGCTCAAGGACATCGGGAGGTGGGTCTGAGGGTAACGATGGCCGGGTTCATGACACGCTGACGAGGTCTGGGCACGTGGACAATCACGCTTAGGGTTGTCCGCGACGGCCGGGGTGCCGAGCCATCCGCTGGGCAAGACAACCATCAGAATCGCGGTGCCGGAAGGCGAACGGGCTTGGTGGAAGCAGCTTGGGGAAGAACTTTCAGTCCGCTCCCCAACCGCAATGCGGTCGAGAATCGCCCCATATTCGAAGGCTCTTCCCCATAAGAATCCGCGTTTCAACTGACATCGTCCTGCTCAAGTACACCGCCGCTATCCCTATCTCGAAAGCAGGCGATGATCTCGTGGTGGATTTCCGCGCGCCCTCCGGAACCTCGCTCACAATCGAACAATCCGGCGACCTGCAGAACTGGGTTCCTTCGAGCACGGTAACCGCCAAAGCCCACCACATCGCGCGCTTCGTCGAGACAAACGCCGTCCAGCAGAACCCCCGCGCATTCTATCGCGTGCGACCGTGATTCACGCACACGCGATCTTCTGCAGGTCAGCACGGCGCCGTCACCACCAACGGATGGAATGCCGGGCTTGATTCCACGGCGAGCGCACCCGTGACTTCGATCGGAACACCCCCCCGAGCAATTCGGCGCCAACCGCCCGCCAAGCTGCGGCGGGCCTGAACGCAGCGGTTCGATCCACACAATCGAAGCGATTGTGCCTCGTCTGGTCGCCTCGACAGTTAGTGAGTGTCGTGGGCCGACCCGCCCGCCCGATCACGAATGCCCATGATGCCAGGCGCCATCTCGCAAGTCAGGAATCGGCCCTAGCCAGGATGCTCGCGGCCTTGGCGTCGCCGTGTCCCCATCATCGACCTCCACAACCAACTCACCGCCCCGGATGCCCAGGACCCAGCCCACAGAATCCACTCCGGAAGACAACGCCACCTCGAATCCCACCCGCCCCTGCCACCTTCCATCGACGAGCACCGCTGCCCCACCTTCCAGAGTCACAGCCCGCGTCCGGCTGTCCAAAAAAATACCGGCACTACCAGGGCACTGTTGGCGCAACCCGGACTCGGATTCTCCAAGGCCCAGTCACTCGTCGCGTGGCGATGTCGACCTCCGAGAGCTCAAGCGAAGTCCAGCGCCCACTCCCGCGACGGCGTCAACATCCAGCGCTTCACCCAACCCCCCCTACCAGCACACCGGCGGCATCGGCTGCCGCGGCCGTGCGCGCCTCGCTCCCAACCCACACCGCGTTGGTCCCCTGGCGCGCAGGGCTCAAGCTCACTTCAAACGCCGCCCCGTTCGTGTCTCGATCAAGCACGCCATCGCCGACGGAAAGCTAAGAGATCGGAAGAGCACACATTCTTAACACCAGTAACAGCA
>CAZYJB010000980.1:0-2225 GCA_964647675.1 uncultured Verrucomicrobiota bacterium
CGCCGTCCTTCCGGGTCACATCGGGATACACCGCGACCGGCTTGAGCATGCAATCGGAGCTGCGGCCTTCAGCCTGCCGGGTCGAGCTTCCGTCGAAACCCCACATCGGGAGCTGCTCCAGCTTCGGAAAGCTCTCGAATTCCTTGATCTGGGTCTTGCCGCGGAGGTTCGGAGTCGGCTCATACCCGTCGAGCCAGATGTACTCGAGCTTGTACTTCGTCATGGTTGGTTTGCCTTAACTGTGGCGGTTAATGGAGTGGATAAAAAGTAACACCCTTCGGGGTGACGCGGAGAGTAGAGCAGGTTGCTTGCCGATTCCAAAGAGGTTCGTTGCGGCCCGTACGCAATTTGCTTATTGCCAATCGTTAAGCGCGGATTGTGCCGGCCGACTTTCGGCCCGTTGCCACAGTTCTCGGCCGGGCCGGAATGTTGCTTTTCGACCGTGATGCAACGAACGATTCATGCATCGCGCCGATGGCTACCGTGAACAGCGTGTGGGATTGGTGCCGTTGGAACAAGGGCTTCCCTTTGCCGAAAGGTCACGCAACGATCGGGTCGCTGTCCGGCCCGGAGTCGATCCCCGCGAGTGCCTTCCCCGGGGCGGTGGCGCGTCCCCATCATGCTCAAGGTCAAGGACACGCTGCGGTCGACCGTCCATCTCACTTTCGATGGGCGGGTGGTCAAGGTGTATCACGGACCCGGTGCCGCCGAGCGATTCGCGAACGAGGTGATGATCCTGCGTCATCTGGAGGAGCGTGGGTGCCGGTTCGTTCCGCGACTGCTGGAGGCGGAGGAGGCGCAGCTGAAGATCGTGACGTCGAACTGCGGGTCGCGGGTGGAGCATTTGGATGAGAGTCGGATACGGGAACTCTTTGCGGAACTCGAGGCTTATGGTGTGCGCCATGACGATCCGGACGTGCGCAACGTCACCTATCGGAATTCCGACGGGCGCTTCTGTCTCATCGACTTCGAGTTTGCGACCATCCTGCCGCCTCCGCCGGATGCGACGCCTGCCGAGCCCGAGGTGGGGACCTGATATGGGGTGGATTCCTCGGCAACGGAGTGTTCGCCCAGCACCGGCGGCCTCGCGCCCTCAGCCCGGGGGGGAGGCGTGAACGTGCCGCAGCGGGTCCGGTGGTACGGCAGCACCGATCGTGGGCGAATCCGTCCCAACAATGAGGATGCTTTTCTGGGGGTGCAGTTCGACGCGCATGAAGTGCATCGGTTGGGCAAGCACGGCGAGGCCGGTACCGCGGCGCACGACTATGTGTTCGCCGTGAGCGACGGCATGGGGGGCGCGAAGGCGGGCGAGTACGCCAGCAGCATCGCAGTGGACAAGATCACCACCCTGTTGCCGAAGTCCTTCCGCACGTCGGCGGCGGGAGATTCGAGGGAGGCGGGCGGGGTGTTGACGGAATTGTTTCGGCAGACCCATCGCGCCCTGAAGTACCTCGGCTCGAGCTATGCTGAGTGCCAGGGCATGGAAGCCACGCTCAGCCTTTGCTGGCTCCTGCCTGGACGCCTGCACTTCGCGCATGTCGGCGATTCCCGCATTTACCTCGTTGGCGCGGGCACGGGCTCAATGCGGCAACTGACCGAGGACGACACCCACGTCGGATGGCTTTTTCGGAATGGAAAGCTCAATGAGCGCGAAGCGCGCACGCACCCGCGCCGCAACGTGCTGCAGAAGGCGTTGGGAGGGGAGAACCAGTTTGTGGATCCGCAGTTGGGCACGGTAGCGGTGGGCCTGGGGGATCTTCTGGTGCTGTGCAGCGACGGATTGGTGGACGGGTTGTACGACCAGCAGGTGCTGGAGATTCTGGGCGAGGCCGCGACCGTTGCGCCCGGCGTGAACCAGGCCGAACGCCTGGTGCACGAGGCAATTGCGCGTGGCAGTCGCGACAACGTCACCGCCCAGGTCATCCGCTTGGAATGAGGCGATGCCCGTTGCCGTTCACTTTGCACTGGCGGTGATGCGCATGCCTTGGGAGCCTGAAAGCCCATGAAGTACATCTTCGTGACGGGTGGCGTGGTCAGTTCCCTGGGGAAGGGTCTGACGGCAGCCGCTCTCGGCACGCTTTTGGAACATCGCGGCCTCAAGGTCGCCCTGCAGAAGTTCGATCCGTACCTGAACGTGGATCCGGGCACCATGAGCCCTTACCAGCATGGCGAGGTCTACGTCACCGACGACGGCGCGGAGACGGATCTGGACCTGGGCCACTACG
>CAZYJB010000981.1:0-2224 GCA_964647675.1 uncultured Verrucomicrobiota bacterium
CCGCGCGGACTCGAGCGCCTTGCCGAGGGCGGTGCGGATGTCGCGCGCCAGGGGATTGTCGCCCGCCATGCCTTCATCGGTGCGCTCGATCACGATCGCTCGCGCCTTGCCGCGCAGGGCCTCGATGACGGCGGCCTCCGGGAACGGGCGGATGACGTTGATGTGGATGGAACCGACGCGGGCGTTGCGCTGGTCGCGCAGGTAGTCGCAGGCGGCTTCGATGTTGTCGGCCGCACAGCCGAGCGACACGAACACCGTGTCGGCGTCTTCGGTGCGGTACTCGGTGACCATGCCGTAGTGCCGGCCGGTGAGTCGTCCGAACTCGGCGTAGGCCTGTTCGAGGATGCCGAGGATCGGTTCGTTGAAGTGGTTGCGGCGCGCGACCACGCCGTTCATGTGGTGCTCCTGATTCTGCACCGGTCCGAGCAGCAGCGGATTGCGCGGATCGATCATCTGTGGCACGCGCCGACGCTGCGGGCCGAACAGTTCGCGCTGCGCGGGGGTGGGGCAGTCGATGAGGTCATCGGGGGCGCCGAGGTATTCGCGCAGGAGGTCGGCTTCGGGCGCAAGATAGGTGCGCTCCGAGTGGGTGGTGAGCATGCCGTCCTGGATGTTCATGCCCGGATTCAGCGCCAGTTCGTTGACGCGGCGCAGGATGATCGCCTGGTCGGCGGCCTGTTGCGCGTCGCGCGCCATGAGCATCGTCCAGCCGGTGTCGAGGGCCGCGTAGAAGTCGTCGTGGGCGCAGTGTACGTTCAGCGCGTGCTTGGTGAGCGCGCGCGCGCCGACTTCAAGCACCATGGTCGAGAGTTTGCCCGGCGCGTGATAGTACTGCTCCATCGCGTACACGATACCCTGCCCGGAGGTGAAGTTGACCGTGCGCCGGCCGGTGACCGAGAAGGCCGTCGCTCCGCCCTGCGCCGCGTGCTCGCCCTCTGTTTCGACGGCGACCTTTGACTGGCCCCAGACGTTGAGTTCCCCCTGCGCGTACGACTGCTGGTAGAGTTCCCCGCCTTCGGTGGACGGCGTGATCGGGTAGAACACGCCACCTTCGGTGACGCGTGTCTCGACCCACTGGGCGACCAACTGGTTGCCGTTGCAGGTCACCCGGATCCCCGGGTACTTCGGCTTCGTACGCTCGCTGCTGCGGGCGGTCGGGGTCGCAGTCGCAGGCGCAGTCGCGGCCGCAGCGGTGTTCACGGTCCCGGAGGTCGAATCGGCGGGTCGGATCATGGATGTGAAAGGACTGTTAGTCCCCACGCGGCGGATCAGGGCTAAGCGTCGTCAGAGTTGAGCCGTCTGCCCGCAGAGACTGGGCGGAGCGTAACGGCCCGCAGTCGCCGCACAACCCCCAATCTGGACCTCTTCCGCAGGCAGCGAGCGACCGAAGCGTTGGTTGAACCCCGGGGAAGCAAAGGGCACGGGGAAATCCCAAAGGAAACCCGATGCGCACGTCCGCTGCCGAGGCCTCGATGCTCTTGCCCTGCCGAGTTTCCGTCCTCGGTGGATCCTTCATTCCGGGCCGCGCTGACGCCGCCGGAGTGGCCACCGGTGAGGGCCATCGCGCGGCATGACGCGGGTCGTATTTGGTGGGCGCGGGTGACGCGGTGGGGCGATTGAGTTCGGACGGCGGCGTGGATGCCGACTTTCCGACGCTCACGGTGACGGGAGGGATCGTTCAGGACCTGGCGGTAGGAGCCAGGGGGGGGCCTATCTCGTAGGAGATTCCACGCACCGGGTGGGGCGTGATTTGTCGGGGGTGGCGCGTGCGTGCGCGGATGGGACGGTGGACGGCGCGTTCGCGCCGGACCGTCTGATGGATGCCGGCGGGGCCGCCTGTTCCCGCGGACAGGCCTCGAGGCAGGCGAGCACTGTGCCGCGCGTCCCCGTGGACAGGCCTCGAGGAGACGTCGCCCGCCACTTTGGCGGCGTGCCCCTGTGGACAGGCCTTCGTGACTGAAAGCTAGCGCGACCCACTGCATTCCCCTTGAGGGGTTTCTGCTGCCGAGGACAGGCCTCGGGCCGGCCCCGACATTCCCGTGGACCCCGTGGGTCGAGACGCGCCATACAGAGTTCCATGCATTGGACGTCGGTCAGGTGCGGCAGTGGTCTGATGGCGCGAACTGCGAGCGCGTGGCTGCTGGGCGTGGCGCTCTGCCGGTGGGGCGCGGGCCGCGGAGGGGCTGCGGAACCAGCGACGGCTCCTGGGCCGGCGCCTATGCTC
>CAZYJB010000982.1:0-2224 GCA_964647675.1 uncultured Verrucomicrobiota bacterium
GGCGGTTCGGCCTGGCGTTGTTGGTTTGCGGGATGATGGGCGAAGGCCATGCCAGCGGCGCGGCGCGTCCCGACCGGACCCAGGTGACGCGTGAGGCGCTGACAATTCTCCATCGCCAGTGCCTTTCGTGCCATGGCGGGGAGAAACCCAAGGGAGGGCTCGATCTGACCACTCGCGCCGCGGCACTCGAAGGTGGCGACACCGGGAAAGCCATCGTGCCGGGCAAACCGGAGCGAAGCTCCCTCCTCTCGGCGCTCGCCGCGGATGCAGATCCGCACATGCCGCCGAAGAAGCAGTTGCGGGTGGAGGAAATCGACACTTTGCGGCGTTGGGTCGAGGCCGGCGCGCGGTGGGACGAGGGGTGGATGGCGACTCTGCGTGCGCCTCGCGTGGTGAAGCCGGGCCCGCTGCCGGCCGGATACGCACCGGTGCGTGCCCTCGCCTTATCAACGGACGGGACGGTTTTGGTGGCGGGCCGCGGACGGCGCCTCACCTGGCACGACGCCGCCACCAACACACTGCCGGAACTGGGGGAGGCCGTCGGGTTCCAGGACGAAGTGCGGAGCGTGGCCTGGAGCCCGGACGCAAAGCAGATCGCGGCCGGAGGGTACCGGGAACTGCGCGTGTGGCGTTGGGACGGCTCGCAGCGCAGCGAAATCTGGAACCTGGGTACGAACCTCCAGGGGCGTATCGGTGCGCTGCGATTCAGTCGGCACGGCGGCGCGCTGGTCGTGGCGGACGGTGATCCCGGCCAGCCGGGCTGGGTGCGTGTGTTCAACGCCGAAGATGGCGGCGAGCTGGCGTCGTGGCGTGCCCACACCGATTCGATCAACGACCTGGCCTTGAGTCCGGACGGTGGTCTCCTCGCCACTGCGGGCGCGGATCGGCTGGTCCGGCTGTGGGAGATCGTTTCACGCCGCGAAGTGGCGCGGCTCGAAGGTCATGGCGGCGCGGTGACCGGAGTCGCCTTCGGCACGAACCACTGGGACCTCGTCACCGTGGGTGCGGACAAGCAATTGAAGCTTTGGGACCTGCGCAGCCGCGAGGCGGTGGTGTCCATCGCGGGCCGCCGCCATGGGTTTACGGCCGCGGCGTGGGCGGCGGACGGTTCGCGCGTCGTCACCACGGCCGACGACGGTGCGGTGACCAGCTTCTCCGAGTTCCGGCGTCACACCGGCGAACAGAGCTCGGCCACCGCGGCGGAGAAGGGACTTGGCGCGGCCCCTGACACACTGCATGCGGCGGCGGTCACGGCGGATGGGAAGACGGTCTACGTGGGTGGCGAGGACGGACGCGTGCGCGCGTTCTCGCAGGACGCGCGTGAAATTGCCGTGCTGGATCGCGCGGCCGACGAACCTGGCGGTACTGCCTCGTCGGCCGAGGCGCCGTCGTTCGCGGGCGACATCCTGCCGCGGCTCGCGAAGGCAGGATGCAGCGCCGGTTCGTGCCATGCCAAGGCGGACGGCCAGAACGGCTTCAAGCTGTCGGTGTTCAGTTACGATCCCAAATCCGATTTCGCAGAAATCGTGAAGGAGGGGCGCGCACGCCGCGTGTTCGCCGCGGCTCCTGAAGAGAGCCTGCTGCTGCTCAAGGCCACCGGAACGGTCGAGCATGGCGGCGGCCAGCGCATCGAGTCCGGCTCGGAGACCCACCGGCTGATCCTCGCCTGGCTGAAGGCGGGCATGCCCTACCAGCGCGCGGGCGAACCGGAGTTGGTGGGCGTCGACATCGATCCCCGCGAGGCCACCGTGGCGCGCGGCGAGGAGCGCCACGTGAAAGTGTCGGCGCGCTACGCGGACGGAACGCGCCGGGAGGTGACCGCGCTGGCCGATTTCCACTCCAACGACAAGGAGTTCGCGGAAGTCGACGAGCAGGGGCGCGTGCGGATGGGCCGCTTGAGCGGTGAAGGGGTGGTGGTCGCGCGCTACCTGGGCCTCGTCGATGCCGCGCGTCTGATGGTTCCCGTCGAGGGAACCGCCGCCGCCGAACCCCCGCAGTGGCCGCGCAACAACTTCATCGACGACCTCGCCTTCGCGCAGTTCCGCCGGTTGGGGCTGGTTCCGTCGCCGGACGCCGGCGAAGAGGCGTTCCTGCGGCGCAGTGCGCTCGACCTCATCGGCGTGCTGCCCGATCCCGCCGACGTGCGCGCCCATCTCGAACAGGTGAAGGCGGGCGCGGATTCGCGGGTCTTGCGCGAGGCCTGGGTGGACCGCCTGCTCGGGCG
>CAZYJB010000983.1:0-2223 GCA_964647675.1 uncultured Verrucomicrobiota bacterium
CTGGGACTCGAGTCCGTCGAGCTCGTCAGCCCGGAGCATTTCCCCACGTTGAAGAGGCACGGCCTGACCTGCGCCATCTTCGGTCGGCACGGTTTTGCCAAGGGCTTCGCGCACCTCGAAGAGCACGCGGAATGCGTCGACGCCTGCACGCGCGCGCTGGACGAGGCGGCCGAGTTCGGCGCGCCCAGCGTCATCACCTTCTCGGGATTCCGCCGCGGCCTGCCGCTCGAGGAGGGACGACGCAACATGATCGACGGCCTCAAGAGGCTCGCGGCGCACGCGGAGAAGCGGAAGGTCACCCTCTGCCTCGAGATGCTGAACTCGCGCGTCGACATCAGCATGAAGGGACATCCCGACTACTTTTGCGACGACATCGATCTCAGCGTCGACATCGTCAAGGCCGTGGCGAGCGAGCGGGTGAAGGTGCTCTTCGACATCTACCACGTGCAGATCATGCACGGCGACGTGATCACCCGGATCAAGGCCCACGCGCCCTGGATCGGTCACGTGCACACCGCTGGTGTCCCGGGGCGCCAGGATCTCGACGACCAGCAGGAACTCCACTACCCCGCCGTCCTGCGCGCATTGGTCGACACCGACTACCGCGGATTCGTCGGGCAGGAGTTCATCCCGAAGGGCGCCGACAAGGTGAAGGCCCTGGCCGAGGCGGCACGTCTCTGCGACGTGTGACGACCGACACGCCCCTTTCCCGCGCCGGCCCTTCGCCGTACATTCGGCGCGAATGAACGCCGTTGCCGAGTTCGCGTCGTCGCAAGTGCCGGATGCCGAGGGCCACTACGGTCCGTACGGCGGCCGTTACGTGCCCGAGACGCTGGTGTACCCGCTGCAGGAGCTCGAGGCGGAGTACTTCCGGTGCCAGCAGGATCCGGAGTTCCAGAAGGAACTCTCGTACTACCTGTCAGAGTTCGTGGGTCGTCCGACGCCGCTCTATCTGGCCGAGCGGCTCACGCGTGAGTTGGGCGGCGCCAAGGTCTACCTGAAGCGCGAGGACCTGCTGCACACCGGGGCGCACAAGATCAACAACGCGCTCGGCCAGGCGCTCATCGCCAAGCGCATGGGCAAGACGCGCGTCATCGCCGAGACGGGCGCCGGCCAGCACGGTGTCGCCACCGCCACGGTCGCCGCGATGTTCGGCCTGAAGTGCGTCATCTACATGGGCGCCGTCGACTGCGAGCGCCAGGCGCTCAACGTCTATCGCATGAAAATGCTCGGCGCCGAAGTCGTCCCGGTGCACGCCGGACAAAAGACGCTCAAGGAGGCGGTCAACGAGGCGATGCGCGACTGGGTGACCCACGTGCGCTCGACGCACTACATCCTCGGCACGGCCTACGGCGCGCATCCCTACCCGGTCATGGTGCGCAACTTCCATCGCGTGATCGGCGATGAGGCGCGGCGCCAGATCCTCGATCAGGAATCCCGGCTGCCGGACCTGCTGATCGCCTGCGTGGGCGGCGGCTCCAACGCCATCGGACTCTTCTACGCCTTCCTCAACGACCCGTCGGTGCGCCTGTGCGGGGTCGAGGCCGGCGGGCACGGCATCCTTCCCGAGCAACACGCGGCGCGATTCCATGGCGGATCGCTGGGCGTGCTGCAGGGCACTCGCAGTTACATCCTCCAGGACCAACACGGGCAGATCCAATCGACGCACAGTGTCAGCGCGGGCCTCGACTACGCGGCTGTCGGACCCGAGCACGCCTGGCTCCATGACAATCGCCGCGCCGAATACACCTACGCGACGGATGACCAGGCGCTCGACGCCTTCACGCGCCTCGCGCGGCTCGAGGGCATCATCCCCGCCCTCGAATCCGCGCACGCGGTGGCCGAGGCAATCCGGCGCGCGCCCACCATGAAGCCCGACCAGGTCATCATCGTGAACCTCTCCGGACGCGGTGACAAAGACGTGTCGCAGGTCGCCGCCAAGCTGAAGCTCGAGATGCCGAAGTGACCGAGGGAGGGGGCGGGAGGCAGGATTAACAGGATGCCGAACCCGCTCTCACGCGCAGACGGTTCGGTGGCTTCCCGAACCACGCCCACCCTCCGCTACTGCGCTTTCGCGTTCTTGCGCCTGCCCATGAACAGACCTGCGCCGGGACGGCCTCAACGAGGCCGAAGAAGAAAGCCCAAGGCAAAGCCTTGGGTAACGTATCCCACAAGGCGGGGGCGTCCTGAGGGGACGCCACGGTCCGACGAGCGCGCCCCTTT
>CAZYJB010000984.1:0-2222 GCA_964647675.1 uncultured Verrucomicrobiota bacterium
GCCGTCGGCGCCCCCCTGGCGCTCTCGGTGACCGCGCTGGGTGGCAACCTCGCGTATCAATGGTTCCACGACAGCAACGCCATTCCGGGGGCCACGGCATCGGTCCTCCGAGTGCCAGTCACCTCCAGGGAGCACGCGGGCCGGTATCGCGTCAGAGTCTCGAACCCCGGTGGGGCGGTACTCAGCCGTGAGGTCCTGATTGCTGTCGACCAGCACCGAATCCTGCGCCTCGAACCCGTCGCCGCGGTGTTCGAAGGCGGCTCGTCGCGCGTTCCTTTGACGCTCTGGCGGCGACCGGACTCACCGGCGTTTTCGCGCCTCGAAGTCCGAATCCGCTTCCAACCCGAGCATCTGACCTGGCTCGACGCGGAGGGGGCGCCGTCCCCCGATGCCCTTCGCCACGCGCAGGCCATCGAGCCAGGACTCGTCCAACTGGAGTTGGAAGTCCCTTCGGGATTCGCCACCGGAACCAACCGGCTGGCCGACCTTCTTTTTCGCGCCCGCGATGTCGACGGCACCACGTCCAGCCCTGTCACGCTCGAGGACGTGCGGTTCCTGGCACCCGACGGGTCCCAACTGCTCGGGGGATCCCACCACGCCGGTGCCACCATCGAGATCCGTCCTCAGATCCAGGCCGCGGATAACAACAACAACGGCCTTCTCGACCTCGGGGATTCGGTCATCATTCAGACGCTCCTGACGCGCACGGTTCCCATCCCAAAGTGGGTCATCGCGAACAACGACTATGATCTGAACGGGCGCCTGGATCGCGCTGACCTGCTGGGCAGCCTTAAGGCGCTGGTGGTCCACGACCTCGCCAACCTGCGCCCCGCCGACGTTTCGGCGAGGTCCGATGGGAGCCATCTTCAACGTCTCGACGTCACTCCACACGCAGGCTTGCTCGAAATCACGACGCACACCCCTGCCGGCCGCCCCGCACCCGGATCCCTCCTCACCGTGCGGATCTTCGTGCGCGCCAACGCGACGCCCTTGCGCGCCGCTTCGTTCACCGTGCGCTTCCCGGCTGCGGCCATGACTCCGCTCGAGGCACGTCTGCTCGCGCCTGCCGCGCTGTGGTCCGAGGAAGGGGCCTCGGCCTGGATGACCAAGCTTCCCGGGACCGTTGATGGACCCGGCCGAGTCCGGTTCGCGGCAACCACCACCCGGGACTGGCAAACCTCCGGAGGCGACCTGGTGGAATGGGACTTTCGGATACTCCCCGGCGCCTTGGCGCAGGCGCAGTGGGAGTTCGAGCTCGAGGACATCTTCTGGACACTCGACGGCTATCAGGTCCACGACTCAGTGGGCTCTTCCGCCACCGTTCACATTCGACCCCGCGCGCCATCGCGCCTCACAGGCGCGAGGCTTACTTCGGCGGACCCAACCCGCTTCCTGATCGAAGGCTTGGCCGAACCCGGAGGGGGATACCGCGTCCAGTTCAGCGAAGGGCTCGAAACCTGGATCGACGACGGCGCGGTGACCGCCGGGGACGACGGTCAGTTTCAGGTGATTCGACCGCTGTCCCGTCAACCCGGCGTTCGGCTCTACCGCATCGTCGAAATCCCGTAGCCAACGCGTAGCCCTGATGCGCTTCTGCCTGCGGAAGATTCGGGTGGCCGCCCAGGCCATTGCCTGGCGGGCGCACCTGGCCCACGCTCGCCGCGCATGACGCCGTCCGAGATCGCGCTCCGCCGCTTTGTCACCGCCGCCGATGCCGTCCGGTTCCAGTCGCCCTGGACCCTGGAGGAGTGGTTCTGCCGTTCGGATGTCGTCGCCAACGAACACCTGCTGCTCGTGCGCGCGAATATGGAGGCGCATCGTTCGCATCCCTTTCACACGCATCCCACCCGCGAGGAACTCATCTTCATTCTGTCGGGTCAGGCGGAACAGTGGATCGGGCGCCAGCATCGCATTCTGAAGGCCGGGGAAATGGTGTTCATCCCGAAGGGCGAAGTGCACGGCACCTACAATCCGTTCGACGAGAAACTGGTGTTCCTCGCCATCCTGTCACCTTCCCACGCACCCGAACCGTCGATCGTCGACGTCTCGACTCAGGATCCCTGGCGCTCGGTTCGCCAGGGCTTTCCCGAATGCCGCTGATGCGGGCGGGCGTCCCCTCCCCCGGCAAGCGCCCGCGCGGGTTGCCGGGAGCATCGAGCTCTGCGGCTTAATGCCGACTTCATGCGGCCTGTGCGACCGTGCCGCCGGCGATGTTTCGCCGA
>CAZYJB010000985.1:0-1607 GCA_964647675.1 uncultured Verrucomicrobiota bacterium
CATGCGCTCCTGCATGCCGGTTCCGCGCATGCTGGCGAGGGCAAGCATGCGGGAGGTCGTACGTGCCTTCGACGCCCAGGTAGAGCATGAAGGTCGAACAGGAGAACTTCTTTCGCGCGAGCTGGCGGTCGGTCCACCGGCGGCGCAGGCGGTCCGGCACCAGTCGCGTCATGGCGCGCGCGAAATCCGCGTTCACCACCAGCGCATCCACCGGCCGGGTTTCGCGGTCGGTCCGCAGTCCGGTGACGCGCCGGCCGTCGAACAAAACCTCCTGCACCGTTTCGCCGAGCCGGATCTCCACGCCGAGGCGCTGGGCGAGGCGTGCGAGCGCCTCGGTGACCGCATTGCAGCCGCCGTGCGGATGGAAGACCCCGTGCTCGTACTCGAGGAAGGAAAGAATGCTGAACAGGCTGGGACACTGGAACGGCGACATGCCGAGGTACTTCGACTGAAAGCTGAAGGCCAGGCGGATGCGCGGATCCTGGAAGAAACGTTTGAGATAGGTGTCGAGCGATTGGTGCGGCCGAACCAGGGGCAGCATCTTCAGCATCCGCAGGCTTGCGAGATCCTTCCAGCTCAGGAAGGGATGCTGCAGGCACGGCATCATGGCCTTCAGCTTGGCGCGGTTCTCGGCGAGGAACTGCGGGAACCGTCGGGCGTCCTCCGGCGAGATCGCCGCGATCTGACGCTGCATGGTGGCGACATCAGGCGTGCAGAGCAGTTCGCCACCCGCCCCGAACGCAATCCGGTACTGGGGATCGAGGCGCGTCATGGGAATTTCGTCTCGGATCGAAAACCCCGCCGTGGCGAGGATTTCGCCGAGGATCTGCGGAAAGAGGAAGAAGGTGGGACCCAGATCGAAGGTGTAACCGTTCTCCCGGATGGCGGAGGTCCGGCCGCCGACGAACGGCTGGCGCTCGTAGATGGTCACTCGCGCGCCGCTGGCGGCGAGCAGGAGGGCGGAGGCGAGGCCGCCGGGGCCAGCGCCGATAATGGAGATGTTTCGGGGGGGGCGCTTCATCGGTTGGGAAATTGGAGTGCGTGGCGTGGCGTGGCGGATGTTGAACTGAGGTTGATTCGACTTCTCCGACGCGACATCACTTCGTCCCGCCCACCTCCACGCCCCGACTCCGATTTTCGCGGGATCAGGGCAAAGCTCCGCCCTGGACCGCCCCAGGGACGGTCAAATTCCAGGTTGGAGATGGAGGCGTCCGGCCGCTTGGTGGAAGGACGGACGCCCCCGAGGCCCGCTGCTGGGCCGGTAGGCGGGTCAGGCCGCTTCGGGAATCGCTTCGCGCTGCTCGATCCACTTGCGGAGCTTGCCCAGGGCAATGTTCTGCAGCTGGCGGATGCGCTCGCGCGTCAAATTGAATCTTTCGCCCACCTGCTCGAGCGTCATCTCGGAGTCGCCATTGAGTCCGAAGCGCTCGCGCAGGATGGTGAGTTCACGGTCGTTGAGCCGGTCGAGCAGCTCACGGACAAGGTCCGCACGTGTGCGCGATTCCAGGTCGTCGTAGGCGGTCGTCGCCCGTTCGTCGGCCACCACCTCGGAAACCGTGCTGCTGTCGTCGTCGCCCAGTTGGGCGTCGAGCGAGATGGTCGAGAGC
>CAZYJB010000985.1:1617-2219 GCA_964647675.1 uncultured Verrucomicrobiota bacterium
TCTTGCGAATGCGGGCAATCGGCATGCCCATCTCGTCCGCGATCTCCTCGTCGGTCGGCTCGCGTCCAAACTCGTTGTGGAGCCTGGAGTGCATGCGCCAGAAATGGGCGATGCGGTCGCGCAGATGAATGGGAATGCGGATGGTGCGCGACTGATTGGCGACCGCGCGTTTCACCGCCTGTTTGATCCACCACGAGCTGTAGGTGGAGAACTTCGCGCCCTTGGTGGGGTCGAAATAGTCGACCGCCTTCATGAGCCCGATGTTGCCCTCGTTGACGAGGTCCAGCAGCGGCACGCCATGGTGTTCGTAGTCGCGTGCGATCTTGACGCATAGGCGCAGGTTCGCGCGGATCATGTGCTCGCGTGCCTTGCGGTCGCCCTTCTGGATGCGCCCCGCCAGCTTGACCTCCTCGTCGGGGGTCAGCAGCGGCACCTCGGAGATTTCGCGCAGGTACTGCTCGAGGGGCGAGCGCACGCCGTACTCGCGCGGCGCCGACTCGATCGGGTTCGTCGCCGGGAGGCCCGACGATTTCGCGACCGCCCCCTGCCGCTTGACGATCGCAGCAGCCGTGGCCTGCGCGCTGGTCAATGGGGAGGGGGGC
>CAZYJB010000986.1:0-2217 GCA_964647675.1 uncultured Verrucomicrobiota bacterium
AGGCGGTCGGACCCAAAGCGGACGGGTGCGAGATCGGCAGATCGCGCACGACAAGGTCAGGGGCGCGCCGTTGCGAGAGCTGGGACGGGTCCGCGCTCAGAATGCCGATTCGCGTAAGCCGGCGGTCGTCGTCGGTGTCTGGCGCGAACACCCCGCTGAACTCGATTTCGGCACCGATCCAGTTGGATGCCGGGACTGGAGCGAATCCCATGACGGTGAGTTGGACAGGGAGCGCGCCGCTGGCGACCTCGAGCCGGGCACTTACCGGCGCATTGGTCGACACGCTGAGGCTGGTGACGATGCCCATCAGTCGAACCAGATCACCGTCATGATCGCCCCGCCAGAGTTCCTCGGCAGTGACCCGGCGCGGGACCAGGGCCGGTGCGGAGCCCAGGAGCTCGAGTTCATGGACGATCAGATAGGGGAGGAAGGCGCCGGAATCGGTGACCCCACGGACCCGGACGCGTTCGCCCGGCTTGGGAAAGTCGCGGACCAGGCTGGTCTCACAGTAAATGCCGCCGGTGGCATCCTCGACGAACAGGAGCCGCCACGTCGGTTCCGAGTAGCTCGCGATCGCTTCCAGCTCCGCCGGGACCCGGGCGCCAGCCGCATCACGGTCAAGACGCTGGATGGCCTCGGTGGTGCGGAGCGGTTCACGGCCGGCTCGGGCCTGTGCAGACGCGGCGCCGGGCAGGAGAAGAACCATCAACGTCATACCCCACCACAGGGGATCGCTGGGGCAGCGGACGTTCATCGGAGCCAAGAGTATGCGAGGCCGGTCCAAGTCTGGGCAATGCCATTCCCGGCGCCGCCCTGAACAACAAGGAACACCTGACCCGCACGCTCGCTGGCGGACCTCCTTGGGGCCGACGCCAGACTGCGCAGGGAGGGCACCCGGCCGGACGCCATCCTGCTGTGGATTATCGGCTGCTCCGTGTGAAACTCGAGGGAGCCAAATGGAGTTTTTTGGCTTTGAATGGGGCCGCACGCGCCCAATATCCCGCCTCCTTTTCGCCGGGGAGCGCCGGCTTCCGGCGGAGGATCCTTTCCGACACGATCGATCGATATGAAGCGCACGCATCATTGCAATCAACTGCGTCCCGAACACGCGGGCCAGACCGTCACGCTCGAGGCCTGGGTGCATTCGCGTCGCGACCTCGGCGGCGTGCTGTTTCTCGACCTGCGCGATCGCGAAGGTCGCACGCAGACGGTATTCGATCCCTCCGACCTCGCGCCGGCCGTCTTCGAATCCGCCACCCGGCTCCATAGCGAGTCGGTGGTGCGCGTGTCCGGGAAAGTGCGCGTGCGCCCAGCCGGCACGGAGAATGCCCGCATCGCGACGGGCCAGATCGAAGTCATGGTCACCTCGATGGAGGTGCTCAACCACGCGGACGTGCTGCCCTTTTCGGTCGATGACCCCGAAGTGGCCAACAAGGTGAACGAGGAGCTGCGCCTCAAGTACCGCTACCTCGACCTGCGCCGGCCCGAGATGATGCGCAACCTGCGCATCCGCTCCAAGGTCGCCATCGCGACGCGCGCGTACATGGACGAGCAGGGGTTCCTCGAGGTCGAGACGCCCACGCTGTTCAAGTCGACACCCGAAGGCGCGCGCGAGTTCCTCGTGCCGAACCGGCGCGAGCCCGGGACGTTTTACGCGCTGCCGCAGTCGCCGCAGCAGTTCAAACAGATCCTCATGGTCGCCGGGGTCGAGCGCTATTTCCAACTCGCCCGCTGCTACCGCGACGAGGACCTCCGCGCCGACCGCCAACCCGAGTTCACCCAGGTGGATATCGAGATGAGGTTCATCGAGCGGGAAGACATCTACCGCCTGATCGAAGGGCTGCTCGCCAAAGTCTGGAAGGCCGCCCTCGGCCGTGACATTCCCACCCCGTTCCCGCGCATGCGCTTCGAAGAAGCGCTCAACCGCTACGGCATCGACAAGCCCGACACGCGCTTCGGCATGGAACTCGTCGACCTCACCGACGACTTCCGCGCCAGCACGTTCAAGGTCTTCAGCGGCGCCATCGCTGGCGGCGGCGTGGTCAAGGCGATCAACGCCAAAGGTCTCGCCTGCGCCACCCAGGGCCAGATCGAAACCATGACCGAGTACGCCAAGAGTTTTGGCGCCAAAGGTCTCGCCTTCATCAAGGTCGAAGGCGGCGACTGGAAATCGCCCATCGTGAAGTTCTTCTCGGAAGCCGAGAAGGCCGCTCTTCG
>CAZYJB010000987.1:0-2217 GCA_964647675.1 uncultured Verrucomicrobiota bacterium
CTCGCGTCCGTATCTGCACACGCGGAAGCCGAAGTTCGGCTCCGCGAACGCCGGGCCGCTGGCGGCCCGTTTCAAGGCCCTCGACCCGCTGCCGCCTGCGGTGTTCACCCGCGTCGGCCAAAGCGGCAGGCCGCACGAGGTTGGCCGTGAACTCGCGGGCAGCAAAGGATTCAACTGCATCGCCTGCCACACCTTCCGCGAGAAGAGCGCCGGGACCATCCATGCCTTGGACTTGATGACCATGACGGAGCGGTTGGAGGAGGACTGGTTTCATCGGTACCTCGAACAGCCGCAGCGATTCTCGCCGCTCACGATCATGCCAGCGTTCTGGCCGGATGGAGAGTCCCCGCTGCCCAAGGTGCTCGGCGGCGACCCTGGCCAGCAGCGGGACGCGCTTTGGCAATACTTCGCGCAAGGGCCTGATGCGGGGGAACCCACCGGGCTCGAGCTGGAGCCGCTGGTCGTCTCGGTGAAGGACGAGGCCGTCATCATTCGCCGTGCATTCCCTGGCATCGGCAAGCGCGGTATCGGAGTCGGCTACCCCGGCGGCATCAACCTCTCGTTTGATGCGGAGCAGATGCGGCTCGCGTCTGTCTGGAGGGGCGGGTTCATCGAGGCTTCCGGACTCTGGCGCGGCCAGGGCGCCGCGCAGGCGCGCATCCTCGGCAAGGACCCCGTCAGGTTCCCTCCCGGGCCTGCCTTCGCCATCTTCGCGCGGCCGGACATGGCATGGCCCGTTCCTGATCCAACACCCCGTCCGCGGGCGGTTTCGTTCAAGGGCTACACGCTCGACGACCGGCAACGCCCCACCTTCCGCTATGTCGTCGACGGTTTTGCGGTGGAGGACTTCTTCATCGAACGTCGCGCCGCCGACGAGCATCTTCGCCTCGAACGCACGCTGAGATTTCCCGGCGCCCCGCCAGCCGGGCTGCACTTCCGCGTGGCCGCCGACAACGCCATCGAGCCACGCGGAGCAAACGATTTCGCCGTGGGCAGAAGTCTGGTCGTGCGCCTTTCCGAGCCAGGCACGGTGCGGGGCACCGGAGACACCAAGGAACTTCTGCTGCCTGTGACGCGCGCCGAGTTGAAAGTGGACTACTACTTCGACGCCAAGCCATGAGTCGTCGTCTTCTCATCTCCCTCTGGCTGCTCCCGCTCGCCGCCGCTGCCGCCGAGGATTTTGGTGATACGTGGGGCACGGCGGAACGGGAGGCCGCATACTATCGGCTGGTCCATGTGCCGATGCCGGAGGGCGTGTATCTGGAGGCCGGCAGTTTCGCTTCGCTGCCGGATGGACGGCTCGCGGTCGGGACGCGGCGCGGGGAAATCCTGCTGTTCAGCGGCGTCGGCGATGAATACCCGAATCCGAAGGCGAGCACGTTCGCCAGCGGGCTGGATGAAGTGCTCGGGCTGGCTTGGCGCGACGGCGCGTTCTACGCCACGCACGCAACCGAAGTCACGCGCATCACAGACGCGAACGGCGACGGTCGTGCGGACCGTTATGACACGGTCAGCGATACCTGGGGCTTCGGTCACTATCACGAGTTTGCGCTGGGATCGAAGTTCGACACGGCGGGGAATCTCTACGTCGCGCTTGGGCTGTCCGAATCCTACCACTCGAAGGAACTCTTCCGGGGTTGGGCGCTGAGAATCACGCCGGAGGGAACCACCATCCCGTTGTGCAGTGGCCTCCGCAGCCCGCTCGGCGTGGGGCCCAACGAGCACGGTGAGATGTTTTACGCCGAGAGCCAGGGGCCGTGGAACGGCTCGTGTTCGCCCAGGCACCTCAAGCCCGGCGGCTTCATGGGGCATCCCATCAGCTTCAACTGGTATCCATTTGCGACGAACATGGGCGCGACGCCGGTGATGCCGAACTCGCCGTCGCGTTTGGAGACGGAGCGCAAGCGCGTGAAGGAACTCGTCCCCTACGCCGTGGTATTCCCTTACAAGAAGATGGGCCGCTCGATTTCGGGGTTCGAGGTGTGCCGCGCGGGCGGGAAGTTCGGCCCGTTCGAAAGCCAGGTTTTTATCGGCGACTACTCGTTGAGCGTGGTGATGCGCGTGACGACGGAGCGGGTCAACGGCGTATGGCAGGGCGCGTGTTATCCCTTCCGCGAAGGGTTGGGCACCGGGATCCTTGCGGTGCATTTCACGCCGGAAGGAAAGTTGATCGCCGGCGGCACGAACCGCGGCTGGTCCGTGCGCGGTATGAAGGAC
>CAZYJB010000988.1:0-911 GCA_964647675.1 uncultured Verrucomicrobiota bacterium
CACTCGATCGCCGTCCCCGCCCAGGTGAACCGCACCACCGATGCGACCGGACGCAGGTTGATCAGATACTGAAGTGTGCCCGCCAGAAGGTAGGCCACGGTGGCGCCCGCGAGCAGGCGACCCTGGGCCGAGGAGAACAAGCGCGACACATTGCCCTCGGCTGTTTTCCATAAATTGATCGCCGCGGACAGTGTCACGACGGCGGCCAGAGTCTGTCCGGCCAGGCCGAGACTCACCACCCAACGCGGCAGCGGATCACCCGGTGAGGTGACTGCCCAGGGTGCGAAAAAGACCAGCGACCAAAACAGGATGCAGGTGAGCTCGCGGCTGGCGAGCGGCTTACCGACCGCGCGGGGCAACGCGTACAGGAGCAAGGCCAGCGCGAAGCCTCCGAGCCAGACTCGCTGCAGGCCATTCGCAACCCAGCGCTGCACCAGCAATTGTATCGACCCGCGGGTCTCCGCGCCGCCCAGCATGGCGAGTCCCGCACTGGCGAACCAGACGAAGCCCAGCAATGCCAGCAGGACGAACCATGCCGAGGGATAGGCCACCGTGGTCCGGCCGGCAAAGGTGCACCAACCGGCCACGCCGATGAGCGCGCCGCCCATCACCAGCAACGCGAGGGCGCCCGCGGGCAGTTCCAGCCATTCCCGACCGGTGGAACTCCCGCCGAGGATGCCCACCACCCCGGTCAGGACACCCAGGTTCCAGAGAACGCCACCGGCGAGGATCAGGAGGGGCGATTGCAGGCGCTGCGCCGAGGAGCGCGCCAGCACCCAGAGACCGAGCGCCATTCCAGCCTGCCCCGCGAAACCATAGACGAGAGCCGTCCAACCCGCCGGCAGCACGCGCCCGTAGGTCAGCCAGGGCGCGTCCGCCATCATCGACGGGCTGTGGAGTTTCACCGACGC
>CAZYJB010000988.1:921-2215 GCA_964647675.1 uncultured Verrucomicrobiota bacterium
GCGCCCCCAGCGCCAGCCAGAAGACCGACTTCAGCACCAGCACCAGGCTCACCGGCCGAAACGACGCGTCGATGGCCTGCGTGTCGGGTCCGGCGGCGGAATCAGGCGGGGACGTTGCCACGTTGGAAGTCATGCATTGCGTTGGCCGACACGCGACCCGAAGGCCGGAGTGCGACCGGGATTCATTCGAACTCGCTCTTCTTCTCCGGCGGCGGAGGCGGGGGTGGAGGGACGAAGAACGCCTTCGCCGCGCGGTCGAGGAGGTCCGCCCGCGCCTTGGCCGGGTCCTGCCACTGCTTCACCGCCAGGGCCGTCGCCACACCGTTGGGAAGCCGCACCACGCCCTTGCCCTTGTCGATCCAGTCGGCCGTCGAAAGCTCGACCGCCGTCTTCTGGTGGATCTCCGCGGCGATCTTTTTGCGCTCGGCCGCGCGGGCATGGTTGACGGGATCGACGGTCGTGTAGTGCTTCAGCGCCGCGACCAGCGCTGCCATGACCAGAAACGCGCCCACGACCCCCACCCAGTTCAGGGTGGCGCGGGAGCAGCATGCGGTGTCGGAACTCAATGGGCACCTCCGTGCGATTTGCCGGACGACGGCAGGTAGATCCCCAGCGCCTCGGCCATGCGGGGATCCCTCTGCGGGAACGGCGGGTGGGCCTTGAAATTCCTGATGAACGACATCGCCATCACGCCTCCCATGAAGGCCATGCACGCGAGGTCGAGCCAGTGCACCACGAAACCGTCCGGATGCAGCGCCGGCATGATGTTGAACGACAGGTCGCAGAAGTGCATGAGCCAGGCCCAGACCGCGAGCGGGATCATCACGGTGAAGGACATCTTGGTGTCGATGCGCAGCAGCAGCAGGAACGGCAGGAAAAAGTGCCCGAAGATCATGAGCATGCCCACGCTCCACCAGGAGCCCTTCTCGCGCAGGACGTACCAGAACGTTTCCTCGGGGATGTTCGCGTTCCAGATGAGGAAATACTGCGAGAACGCGATGTAGGCGTAAAACACCGTGAAGGCGAAGAACAGCTTGCCCGTGTCGTGGAAGGTCACCGGCTGCACGACCGGCTTGAGCGGTCCCGCGCGATGCAGAAATAGCGTGATCACATAGACCGTGGCCAGGGTCAGCCAGACGCATCCGGCAAAGTAGTACACGCCGTACATCGTCGAGAACCAGTGCGGCTGCAGCGACTTCATCCAGAGGATTGATCCGAGGGTCAGCGAGATCGCGAACAGGAAGATGCCGAGCGCCGAGAGGAAACGCATGCGGTGCGTCTGCGACGCGGCGCC
>CAZYJB010000989.1:0-2214 GCA_964647675.1 uncultured Verrucomicrobiota bacterium
CTCCTCACCCCGGTCGCGCCCTCCAAAGTCATCGCCGTCGGCCTCAATTACTCCGACCACGCGCGCGAGTCGGGACTCGACCTTCCCAAGGAGCCGTTGTTCTGGTTCAAGGCGCCCACCTCGCTGATTCCGGACGGTGCCAAGATCGAGATCCCGTTTTCGAATCACCATGTCGATTTCGAGGCCGAGCTGGCGGTGGTCATCGGCCGCCGGGTGCGCAACGTGACGCCCGCTGCGGCGGCGCGCTATATCTTCGGCTACACCGCCGCCCAGGACATCAGCGACCGCACGATTCAACGCTCCGAAAGCCAGTGGGCGCGCGCCAAGTCGTTTGACACGTTCACGCCACTCGGGCCCTACATCGAGACCAAGATCGATCCGCACGATCTCTCGATCCAACTCTTCCAGAATGGGCAGTTGCGCCAGAACTCCAACACCAGCCAGTTGATCTTCAACTGCTTTCACCTGGTGAGCTTCATCTCGACCAACATGACGCTCCTGCCGGGCGACATTATCCTCACCGGCACTCCGAGCGGCGTCGGGCCCATCCAGAGCGGCGACCGCCTGGAAGTCCGCATCCAGGGCCTCGCACCCCTCGTCAACATGGTGAAATAGCCGGGTCCACCGCGCTGCACCGCCGACCCCGGCGCCTCGCCGTCGCGCCCGCCGACGAGCGCCCCCCCCCGGCCGCGGCTGACATCCTGCCGCCACCCGTCTATGGTCGCTTCGCCCGAACCGGCGCACGGCCAACTCCCGCCGCCGCATTGGGATCGCGCCACCGATTTCTCCACCGCCGCCAACGTCACCCGAACGCCCGTTCCGCCATGCTCTGGTCCAAGACCCTCATCCCCACGCTCAAGGAAGCGCCCGCCGACGCGGAGATCCTGTCCCATCAGCTCCTGCTGCGCGCCGGCCTCTGCCGCAAACTGACCGGCGGCCTCTATACCTTCTGCCCGTTCGGCCTGCGCGCGCTTCGCAAGGTCGAGCGCATCGTCCGCGAGGAAATGGACCGCGCCGGAGCGCTCGAGGTCCTGATGCCCGCCCTGCAACCGCCCGACATCTGGCAGAAGTCCGGGCGCTACGAGACGGCGCGCGACGTGCTCTACAAGGCCAAGGACCGTTCCAACAAGGAATGGGTCCTGAGCCCGACCGCCGAGGAGGTCATCACCACCCTCGCCGCCTCCGAGATCAGTTCCTACCGCCAGCTCCCGCTCAACTTCTACCAGATCAGC
Organism: uncultured Verrucomicrobiota bacterium; assembly: GCA_964647675.1. Taxonomy (GTDB): domain Bacteria; phylum Verrucomicrobiota; class Verrucomicrobiia; order Limisphaerales; family CAIMTB01; genus CAIMTB01. The sequence goes on from CAZYJB010000989.1 coordinate 1,233, forward strand.
GTCAAGTTCCGGGATGAGATCCGTCCGCGCTTCGGGCTCATGCGCGCGAAGGAGTTCATCATGAAGGACGCCTACTCCTTCGACGCCAGCGACGAGGGAGCCATGGCCAGCTACCGGCGCATGTACGACGCCTACACGCGAATCTTCGCGCGTTGCGGTCTCCAGGCGTTCCCGGTCGAAGCCGACACCGGCGTCATCGGCGGAAACTACTCGCACGAATTCATGGTTCCCGCCGAGACCGGCGAAAACGAGGTGGTCTACTGCGAGTCCGGGCAGTACGCCGCCAACATTGAGAAGGCCACCAGCGCGGGACCGACCGTTCCCACGCCGTCCGCCTCGACCGGTGGGGCCCCGGAGCGCTTCGAGACGCCGGGCGTGGTCACCATCGACGCGCTGGCCGCCGCGCCCTACGGCGTTCCCGCCCACGCGCAGATCAAAACGCTGGTCTTCATGGTCGACAGCCAGCCCGTGCTCCTCCTCGTCCGGGGCGACGACACGCTGAACGAGGCCAAGCTGGGCGGGCGCCTCGGCACCACGCTGTTTCGCGCGGCGAGCCCTGACGAGATCGTCGCCGCGATGGGCGCGCGTCCAGGGAGTCTCGGCGCTGTCACCTCGACTCGCCGCAATCCTCAGTACCGGGTGATTGCGGATCTCCAGCTACGCGGCGCCCAAGGCATGACCACCGGCGCCAACGAGGACGGCTTCCATCTCCGGCACGTCGATGTCGAACGCGACCTCCGCGTCGATGAATGGGCCGACCTGCGCACGGTGCGCGAGGGTGAGGCCTGCACCGCCACCGGCAAGCCGCTCAAGATCCGTCGCGCCATCGAGGTCGGGCACGTCTTCAAGCTTGGCACCAAGTACAGCGAGAAGCTCGAGTCGTCGTTCCTCGCCGCCGACGGCCAGCGCAGGCCGACGGTCATGGGCTGCTACGGGATCGGGGTCACCCGCACGCTGCAGGCGGTCATCGAGCAGAGCCACG
>CAZYJB010000990.1:0-2210 GCA_964647675.1 uncultured Verrucomicrobiota bacterium
GACGATTATCGGTGATCCCGACCAGGACGCCGAGCTGAGCCTGGGCGGCGCTCAACCGGGCCTCAGTTTCGGCGCCTTCCCGATGGGACAGGACTTTGTTCAGCAGATCGACATCGACGCCCTCACGAGGCTGGAAGCCGGAGCGCCGGGGAATGGCGCGGCATTCATGATCCACGAGATCGTCGAAAATTACCGAGCCCACGACCTGCAATTGCGACTCAAGGTTCGCCAGCACGTTGGCGAATCCTTTTCGAAGAACGACCAATCCGGACGATCCCACCGAATGTACCGGGAAGAGCTCTTCGACGCAGCACACGAGGAAGCCCTCGGGGCGGAGAGTTCCGTGGCGGGCGAACTCGTCGGTCGCGGAGCCCGCGTCGCGACTGTGGTCGTCAGTACGGGCAAAGGAGTCGTGCGAACTGCGGACGACTACGAATCCTATTTTCTCGTCTTCGACCGCAACGGGAAGGAGCTTACAGGCGCCTGGCAGTCCCCCCGAGTCCGGGTGGGCGCCTTCACTGTCCAGGGCTTTACCGCCGGCTCAACAGACCTGCCGCCCGGTGCGTCGCCCACGATCAGGGAGGTGGCGGACGCGATGCGAATGCATCCGCTGTCGACCGTGCGGATTGAATGCGGCGGCTCGGACGCCAGGCAGGCGTTACTGCGCGCCGCGAGAATTCAAACCGCCATTCTCGATAGCGGCAAGGATCGAAAACTCACCGGCTTCGACCTCCGCTCGGAACGCAACTTCAACCTGGTCATCGGCGCGGGCGACGCGCAGGCCACGATCACTGTAGACCAGCCGGACACGCAGGTGGAGGCGCTGAGGGCGCAGTCAGTGAGTCAGTGGCTCAAGGACCGCAGAAAGTGATTGGATCGATCGTACGCAGGCGTAACCCCACCCGCTCCCTTTTCGCGAATCTCTCCTGGCAGTGTTCAGGTGACGCCATTGCCCGCGTTTCCCGCAACAGTTTTGGCGCGCGAACGCTTTGCACGTTGACCTCCTAATTCTCCGGATTAAGGTCAGCGCACTCCCGCAGTCCGCCCGAAGCACTTCGATCGATCGCTCGAAGGGTGTGCTCCCTTCAGCCTTCGGCGAAGTGGTCGCGCCGGTCTCGGAGGATCGTGTCGGCTGGACTCCGTCCAATCGCGCGTCCTCGGATCCGCCCGGTCCGCGGGATCCTGAGTCGCCGCCAATCCTATCAAGGAAATGCCCATGAATAGCAATAAGTCGACGCTGGTCGCCCTCCTCATCGCCGGGTCCCAGGGAATCACAGGTGCGCTCGCCGCGACGTCAGTCCAGACCTCCGAAAACACCGTGGGTACCGGGGCGGCCGCCTGGTCCTACCTGGTCGTCGAAGGGGAAAGCTACGAATCGCGTTCCAATGAGGATCCCGCAATCGGCTTCGCGCGCGTGTCCAACAACGATGCCGTGAAAAGCTTCCTCGGCAACTCCGTGCTCGGCTCGGCATCGACCGCCTCCAAGGGCGGCGCGCTATGGACCCAGACCGCCTTCTCCGCCCACGTCGACAAAGCCACTTACAAGGTCCAGTTCGCCAAGGCCGGTACCTACTATCTCTACATGCGCTTCACCATGTTCGAGAACGGTGGCAACGAGGTGCACTATCTCAACGAGGATTCCTTTTTCGTCCCGCCCGACTTCGGAAAGGACCCTCAAACCGACTGGCCGTTGAGCGATCGCGGCGGCTACGCAGAAGGCTGTTGCTCTGGCGCCGGATATCTCCACATCCAGGAGGCCGGCACCGAAGGCCGGATCGACCATTCACTCGGTGACGAAGCAGGACGCGCCTTCTGGGAGGGCAATTTTCATTGGAACAGCGTTGTCTCGAGCCAGTTCCTCAACCCCGAATCCCAGGGCGAACCGTCTGTGCACTTCAGGTACGTCGTCACCGAAGACATGGTCGGCAAACCGCTCGATTGGACGATCTCGTACCGGGAGGGCGGCACGACCATCGACCTCTTCCTGTTCAGCACCAACCCCGATCTGAAGAATCTCTATTCTGAAACGGACCTGGATCAGCTCCTCGTATCCAGCGAGAGCGTTGTGACCGTTCAGGACCCTGGCAATGTGATCGGAACCGGCGCCCAAGCGTGGTCGTACCTCGTCCTCGAAGGCGAAGACTATGATGTGAAATCCAATGAGGATCCCGCAATCGGCTTCGCGCGCGTGTCCAACAACGATGCCGTGA
>CAZYJB010000991.1:0-2209 GCA_964647675.1 uncultured Verrucomicrobiota bacterium
GGGAACCGGCTGGCGACGCTGCCGAGCAGGACGGACTCGGTGAGCGGTCCTGAATAGTCGAAGGAGGTCGAGGTCTTGCCGTCGCCGCGCACCGCGTCGACGAATTCCTTCCAATGATCGGCGCCTTCGATCTTGGGGTACTTGAACTCCCCGTACTTCGACTCGGGCAGCAGGGCGGGCAGCGCGATATGCGGGATGACCATGATGCCGTCGGTGCCGAGGAGAATGGAGCCCTGGTCCGGGAACGGTTGTTCGCCGAGGAGACGGCGCACGTCCTCGGGAGGGCGTTGGCGGCCGTCGTACCAGGTGATCGGGATCGTCCCGGGCACGGTGAAGGGCGTGGCAGGGAAGACATAGCGCACAATGGCATTGGTCGCCCAGGAGTGGTCATTGGGCGCGGCACCTTCACTGCGCACACTGATGGGCGCGGTGAGGGCGAGCGCTTTGAAGACCGGATCGAAAATGTGGCAGCCCATGTCGCCGAACGTGCCGGTGCCGAAGTCGAGGCGTTTGCGCCAGTTGCCGGGGTGATAGAAGCCCTCGCCAATGAACGGACGCGCCTCGCACACGCCGACCCAGAGGTCCCAATCGAGTCCGGCGGGCACGGGATCCTGGCGCTTCGGCATGGCGCCGTTGTCGCCCCACTCCTTGCTGCTCCAAGTGTGCACCTCGCGGACCTTGCCGATGTGGCCCTCCTGGACGAGCCGCACCGCCATGCGGTACTCGCGCGCCGAGTGGATCTGGATGCCCATCTGCGTGACCACTTTCTTGGAGCGCGCCACCTCGGTCAGGCGGCGGGTCTCGTACAGATCGTGCGTGAGCGGCTTCTGGCCGTAGACGTTGAGTCCGCGCTGGAGCGACGCCATGCCGATCGGCGCGTGCATGTGATCCGGAGTGGAGACATTGACCGAGTCGAGGTCCTTCTCGGTTTCGAGCAGCGTGCGGTAGTCGCGGTAGACGCGCGCCGTCGGGAAGCGCTTGCGGAACTCGGCGAGGCGATTGGAGTCCACGTCCGCCACCGCGACCATTTCGAGCGCGGGATGCGCGGCGAGGGAGGTGGCGTCGGCGAAGGCCATTCCGGAGGCGCCGAAGCTGGCGTGGCGGACGCGGCCGGAGGGCGGATTGGCGATCAGATCGCGGGTGACGAACGGAGCGACGAGAGCGGCAGCCCCGGCGCGCTTGAGGAAGGTCCTTCGAGACGATAGGAAGGGCGATTGCACGTCGTGAGCGTCCCGGATCGCGGTGGCGCGAGGCAAACGGTTTGTCGACGCGCGCGCGGATTCAGCGTCGCGCGAGGCGGACGGCGCGTGGAAGATTGCGCGAGTGGATACAAAATTGCTGAACCACGTGGTGGTGGTGACCGGCGCGTCGGGCGGGATCGGGGCGGCGACGGCGCGCGCCTTCGCGGCCGAGGGCGCACGGGTGGTGATCCATTATCATCGAGGAGCGGAGCGCGCGCGCGGGTTGGCGCGGGAACTGGGTCGGCGGGCCTGGGTGGTGCAGGGGGACCTGCGCACGGAGCGCGCGGCCGACCGGTTGATGGCGTCGGCGGGCCGGCGGTTCGGCCGTGTCGACGTGCTGGTCGCCAACGCCGGCGCCTGGGAGACCCGCGACGTGCCGCTGCATGAAATGAGTCTGGACCAGTGGGAGGGCACCCAGCGCGGTGTGCTGACCTCGACCTTTCTGACCGTGCGCGCCTTCCTGCGGCGCGTGGCGCGGCAGAAGCGCGGGAACGTGATCCTGATCGGCTCGACGGCCGGCGGGTTCGGCGAAGCGGGGCATGCGGATTACGCGGCGGCCAAGTCGGCGATCGCCTTTGGACTCACGCGCACCCTCAAGAACGAGATCGCGAGGTTGGCCCCCCACACCGCGGACTACTGTGGGGGGCGCGTGAATTGCGTCTGTCCGGGATGGACCGTGGTGCCGCGCAACGAAGCGAAGCTGGCCCAGCCCGAAACCGTGCGCCGCGTGACCGCGACCATGGCGCTGCCGAAGGTGGCGCGGCCTGAGGACATCGCGCATGCCGTGGTTTTCCTGGCTTCGGACCGACTGGCGGGGCACGTCACGGGCCAGACGCTGGTGGTGGCGGGCGGCATGGAGGGGCGATGGCTGTGGCAGCCGTCCGAGGTGGACCCTTCGATCGCCTGAGCCGCCGGGGTGGTTGCGTTTCCATGGGACGAGGGGCTAGCGTCGGCGCGACGACGCGGTG
>CAZYJB010000992.1:0-2204 GCA_964647675.1 uncultured Verrucomicrobiota bacterium
GGCAAGCCATGCAATGAGGTTCGGGCAAAACCACTTCCCCGGGACTATCGGTCGACCCGCACGAAATCTGAACCGCACGGGGTGCGGAAACCAGTGCCCCTCCCTGCCCTGCCCCGTTGCGCTGATGCCTCAGCAGTAGACCATCAGAGACTGCGCGATCGGGCTGATGCGGTGATGGTTGCGCAGCTTGTCGATGTAGGTCTCGTTGAGCTGATGACCATCCGGCACCAAGAGTATTCCGGTGGCGGTGTAGATCCCCTTGGCCAGCACCATTCCGGGGCGCAGTTCGGAGAGGGAGATCTCGCGTTGCTTGCGCGAGAGCGTCGCACGCGGCAGCGACCGGGACAGGATCAGGACGGCCTCCGGATCGTAGGCCGTGCCGCTTCGGAGCCGGACATGGTCGAGGGCGCCTGCCTGGTCGAGATCACTCTCGGCAAAGGCGACAGCCACCCCCAGGAGACGTCCCAGCCAGGGAATGGCATCTCCTGCCAGATGCGCGGGATAGCCCTGTCCGTCGAACCGCTCGTGGTGCGTGCGGATGGCGGAACGCACGAGCTCGAGGGGCTCCACGAAGCTGGCCAGTTCCTCACCGAGGACGGGGTGCTGCTCGATCAGTGCGCGTTCCGCCTCGCTAAGCGGCTCGGTGCCTGATTGCCAGCGCCGGATCAGGCGGCGCGGGACGCCGACCAACCCCACGTCGTGCAGCCAGGCCGCAATCTCGAGCGCGCGCTGGTTGCCCGGCGACAGACCGGCGCTGATCCCCATCGAACGGCACAGTTCGTGGACGCGCCGCGCCTGCATGCCCAGCGTGGGATAGAACGTCTCCATCGTCTTCACGCAGAGCTCGACGGAGCGCTGGAGGTTCTGCTGCAGCGCACCGTTGAGCACCTCGAGCTCGCGGTTCTGTTCGGCGCCGCGGGTGAGCTGGCGTTCCAGCTCTTGGTTGACCGTCACCAATTGCGCGTTCACCGCCTGGGTCTCCGCCTGCAGTTCCTTGTTCCGCGTGACCAGATGATGGCGCTGGACGGCGCTCTCGATGGCGCCGAGGAACTCCTCGCGCAGCCACGGTTTGATGACGAACCGGTAGATCTCGCCGGTGTTGATGGCCTCGATCACCGTGCTGAGATTCAGCACCGCCGTGATCAGGATGCGCGTGGCATCCGGCTGCACCTGCTTCGCGCGAGAGAGGAACTCCAACCCGGTCATCCGCGGCATCTGCTGGTCGGTGATGATCACCGCAAAGCGCGAATGCTTCAGCTTTTCCAGGGCATCGGCGGCGTCGCCGGTGGCCACCACCTCGTACCCCACACGCACCAGCGTCTCGCGCAACGCCACCAGCACGATCTCCTCGTCGTCCACCACCAGCAACCGGCGCAGGCCGGGCGCCGGGACGCTGGAGCCGGATTCGGGGGGCGTGGGCGGGGTGGCGGGCGCAGTCACGGAAGGCGGGGGTGGCGTGGACGGTGACGGTGGGTGCGTCTCAGCGGCTGAGGGTGGAGCGCAGCTTCTCCAGGAGCGAGCGCTGCGACAACTCGGGATTCAGCACGAGATCGGCCAACCGGACGAGGTCGGACTCCAGCTCGTCGGGGTGACGTCCCACGGGACTGAGCACGATCTTCAGCCGCGGATGCCGCGACACCCAGGAGGCGACCGCCGGCGCGAGCGCGGTGCCCTTCGACTCGAGCACGAGGAACGCGCCTTCGTAGAGGTAGTCGCCACCCTCGAGTATCTCCGTCGCCTGCCCCGGTGAGCTGGCCACGGCCACGTGGTAGCCCTCGGTGCGCAGCATCTCCGCGTTCGGCCCCGCCAGGCTCGGCGCCGACGCATAGAGCAGAAGGCCGCGGCGGGGCGTTTCGGAGGCCGCGGGCCCCGCCATTCGCTCGGATTCCGTGAAATCGGCCTCGGGCAGACACACGAAAAAGCTCGTGCCCACGCCTTCCGCCGACTCGAGCGCGATGCCGCCCTGGTGCTTCTCGGCAAACAACCGCGCGTTGTACAGCCCCAGTCCGGACCCCTTGCCTCCGGCCTTGGTGGTGAAAAAAGGATCGAACACGGCGTCGAGATGCGCCGGCCGGATCCCGATGCCGTTGTCGGCCACGGTCAGGCAGACGCAGGGAAACCGCGGCGTCGCGCCATGCCACCCGCTGGCGCCGGGCCGGCGGTCGGGCCGCCAGGTGCGCAGCACCAAACGGCCGCGCTCGGGC
>CAZYJB010000993.1:0-2204 GCA_964647675.1 uncultured Verrucomicrobiota bacterium
CTCGCCGCCTATGCGGCGGTGAGCTTCGCGCCCGGGCGCCCCGTGCTCGCGGCGATGCAGGATCTCAACCACCGCATCTTCCGCGAATTCACCTTCGACGCCAAGGCCACCACCGTCGCCACGCCGCTCGAGGAAGTGCTGAAGGCGCGTCGCGGTGTGTGCCAGGATTTCACGCACCTGGCCCTGGGTTGCCTGCGCTCGCTCGGTCTCGCGGCGCGGTACGTGAGCGGCTACCTGCGCACCTACCGCGACCAGCCCGGGGAGCAGGGCTTCGTCGGTGCCGATGCCTCGCATGCATGGCTTTCGGTGTATGCCCCGGGCGTGGGCTGGGTGGATTTTGATCCGACCAACGACCTGCTGCCGCGGCTGGAGCATATCACGGTCGCGTACGGTCGTGACTTCGCCGAGGTCAGCCCGGTCAGCGGCATCATCGTGGGTGGAGGCGAACATCGTCTCAGCGTGGCGGTGCGCGTGGAACCGGTCGAAGAAAAGCCCGCGTCGGAGTGAGAAATCCCTCGACGCAGGTCCGTCCTCATTTTCGAGGCGGTCTCTGAAGAATCGCTCGCGCGGACGACGCCGGGCTGGAAGGATGGCGTTCCGATGCGGCTGTCGATCGAACATCGCACGATCTATTCGTACTCCGATCTGGTGTCCGAGGCGTACAACGAGTTGCGGCTGCAGCCGGTCTCCGACGCACGTCAGGAGTGCCTTCGCTTCGAGCTGCGCGTCACACCCGCGGTGTCGGTGCAGCGCTACCATGACTTCCACCTGAACCTGGTGGACCACTTTTTTCTCGCCGCGCCGCACCGCGAACTGGTGATCGAGGGACGCTCGGAGGTGCGCACCATGGGCCTGGGCACCCCGCCGGCGGGCGAGTTCCCGCGCGCGCGGCTGGCCGAGTGTGTGCGACTGGAGCGGTGCTACGAGTTCCTGCAGCGCAGCGAGTACGTGGCCCTCGGGGTCGAGATTTGGAAGGCGGCCCAGGATGCCACGGCAGGACGCACGGATGCCTGGGCGATGGCCGTGGGGATCATGGAGGCCGTGCACGCCGGCTTCCGCTATGACGCCAAGGCCACTACGGTGGCCTCGCGACTGGACGACGTGCTGCGGTTGCGCGCCGGGGTCTGCCAGGATTTTGCGCACGTGATGATCGGCATGTGCCGGTCCCTGCAGATCCCGGCCCGCTATGTGAGCGGCTACCTCCACGTGGGGCGCGGCAAGGATTTGCGCGGGGATCTGGCCTCGCACGGCTGGGTCGAGGTCTACCTGCCGGGCGCGGGATGGATCGGCCTGGATCCGACCAACAACTGCCTGGCCGATCAGCATCATGTGAAGGTGGCCGTGGGGCGCGATTATGCGGATGCCGCGCCCGTCCGCGGGAGTTTCAGGGGAAACGCGCGGCAAGAGTTGACTGTCGAGTTGCGCCTCGCCGAGGTGCCCGAATCGGAAGCGGTGCCGGCGGTGGACGGGACAGCGCCTCTCCTGTCGGCCTGATCACGGCGTTTCGTGCATGCCGGTGTCGCGGGCGGCCTCTGTACCCGCTTCCGATTCGCCCGCCCGCGCGGCGAAGCCATTCAGGATTGCGCGCACCTTGGGCGCAATCCGCCGGCCGACTGCCACCACTTCCTCGTGCGAGATTCGGCCGCCGAGTCCGGCCGCTCGGTTGGTGACGCACGAAAGCGCCGCGGTTTCCAGGCCGCAATGGCGCGCCACGATGGCCTCGGCGACGGTGCTCATGCCCACCAGATCCGCTCCCAACGTGCGGAGGGCGCGGATTTCGGCGGGCGTCTCGAACGCGGGACCAGGCATCGCCGCATAGACGCCCTCGCAGGGCGGGCAACCAGCGGACTCGAGCGCCTGCGCGAGGAGGCTGCGCAGCCGCCGCGAATAGACCTCCGACAGGTCGATGAAACCGTCCGGCGGCGTGAGACCGCGCAGCGGATGCGCGCCCAGACCATTCAAGTGGTCACTCACCGCCACCAGATCGCCGGGCTGGAGGTCGTTGCGGATCCCACCCGCGGCGTTGGTGAGGAGCAGCGTCCTCACGCCCAGCGCGGCGAGGACGCGGATGGGGAAGGTGACGGTGGCCAGGTCGTGGCCTTCGTAAAAATGCAGGCGACCCTCCAGGATCACGGTGGGGACTCCCGCCAGTTTGCCCATCCGCAGCCGGCCTGCATGGCCGGGCACGCCGGTGGGTCGGAACC
>CAZYJB010000994.1:0-2203 GCA_964647675.1 uncultured Verrucomicrobiota bacterium
GACTGAGCACGCCGCCCTTTCCCCAGAGCATCACCAGACCCAGCGCCACGAAGGCGTAGGTCAGGTACTTGCCGACCAGGTTGAGGCGGAAGATGTCGAGCGACAGCGGCAGCACGAGCATCAGCAGCACGGCCAGCAGCGCCAACTGCATCGCTCCCGGCGTCCCGCCGAACACACGGTTGTAAAAGGTCTTCACGGCAATACTACAAAACAGGAATTGGGATCGTACGCGTCCTTCGGACAGGGGCGGCTGCCGGGTTTCGGCCCGCCGCCCCGTGTCTCCGTCAGCTCCGCACCTTGCTGGTGAAAAGCCCCTGGGGCCGGATCATGAGGATGACCACGATCGCGAGCAGGACCGCCACCTTGCCCATCGTCCCCTGGAGGAAGAACTCGGAGACCGACTGTCCCTGGGCGATGCCGAAGGCGGAGGCGACCGTGCCCAGGAGGCTCGCCGTTCCGCCGAACACCACCACGAGGAAGGTGTCCACGATGTAGCGCGATCCGCTGTCCGGTCCGGTCGAGCCGATGGTGGTGAAGGCCGCGCCGGCCACCCCGGCGATGCCGCATCCGAGCGAGAACGTGAAACGGTCGACGACCTTGGTATTGATGCCCACCGCGCCGCTCATCACGCGGTTCTGCACGGTGGCACGCATGTGGAGCCCCATGCGCGAGCGGAACATGAACGCCCACACCGCGAAGGTGAGGACCAGTGTCAGCGCCATCACGAACACGCCGTTGATGGGGATGTCGATGGAAGCCGAGGGCTTGAAGGAGCCCATGAGCCACTCGGGCAGGGTGGGCGTGACCTCCCGCGCGCCGAAGGTCGAGCGGAATGCCTGTTGCAGGATGAGGCTGAGTCCCCAGGTCGCGAGGAGCGTGTCGAGGGGGCGCTTGTAGAGGAACCGGATGAGCGACCATTCCACCAGCAGGCCGAGCAGCGCCGCAGCCACGAAGGCGATGCCGATGGCCACCACGAAATAGTAGGGCTGCAACGCCGGCGCATGGGTCGCGACCAACGTCGAGCAGAGGTACACGATATACGCTCCAAGCGCCATGAACTCGCCGTGCGCGAGGTTCACCACGCCCATCTGTCCGAAGATGATCGCGAGGCCCAGGGCCATGAGCAGCAGAACGCTGAACAGGCTCAGTCCGGCGAAGCTCTGCATCACGAAGATCGACCACAGTTCGGAGGCGGTGTAGGCGGCTAGCATGGAGGCGGGGATTGGGTTTCGGATCGGAGACGGGTCCTGTCGCGGGCACGGCGGCGGGTCCGATCCCGCCGTTGGATGAAATGAGAGGCGATGGGACCTCCACCTCACCGGTCACCCGGGGTCGCCTCGCGCGCCAGCGCGCGCGCGGGAGGGACCCCGGTCAACCTTCGGGGATTACTGATAGCCCTTCGGGAACGGGTCGGGCTCGATCAGTTCCGACTCGTAGAGCACCTTGGCCTGGCCGTCGGTCGCCCAGAGCCCGATGCGGAGCTTGCTCCAGAGGTGATGGTTGGTGTCGTGAATCCGCACGTAACCTTCCGGCGCCTCCTTGAACTCCACGCCGCTCGAGGCTGCCGCCACCTTGTCGATGTCGAAGCTGCCGGCCTTCTCGACGGTGGCTTTCCACAGCCACGGACCGAGGTAGGCCGCCTGGGTCACGTCGCCGATCACGGCCTTGTCGCCGTACTTTTTCTTGAAGGCCGCGACGAACTTCTTGTTGTTCTCGTTGTCGAGGCTCTGGAAGTACTTCATCGCCGAGTAGAACCCGACGAGGTTTTCGCCGCCGATGCCCAGCGCCTCGTCCTCGGTGACCGAAATGGTGAGCAGCGTCTGCTTGTCACCGGTGATGCCGGCCGCCTTGAGCTGTTTGTAGAAGGAGACGTTGCTGCCGCCGACCACGATGGCGTAGATGACGTCCGGCTTCTTCAGCTTGATCTTGTTGATGAGGGAACCGAACTGCGTGTGGCCCAGCGCGTAGTACTCCTCGCCCACCACCTCGCCCTTGAGCACGTTTTCAATGTGCTTGCGCGCGATCTTGTTCGACGTGCGCGGCCAGATGTAGTCGGAGCCGATAAGGAAGAAGGACTTGGCGCCCTTCTCCTTCTGCACCCAGTCGAGGCCCCAGATGATCTGCTGCGTCGCTTCCTGGCCGGTATAGATCACGTTCTTGGACTGCTCGAGGCCCTCGTAGAAGGTCGGGTAGTACAGAATCC
>CAZYJB010000995.1:0-2202 GCA_964647675.1 uncultured Verrucomicrobiota bacterium
AGTGTGGAAGCGGACATCTATCTTGTGGACGGCGAACTGCTGGTCGCCCACGACCGCGACCAGGTGCGGCCCGGGCGCACCCTCCAGGCGCTCTACCTGGATCCGTTGCGTGAACGGGTGCGCGCCCACGGGGGGCGGGTGTACCGCGACGGTCCGCTCTTCACCCTGCTCATCGACTTCAAGACCGAAGCCGAAGGGACCTATGCCGTGTTGCGCGAGGTGCTCAAACCCTATCGCGACGTGCTCACGCGCTTCACGGCGGACAGCACGGAGCCGCGCGCCATCACCGTTGTGCTTTCGGGGAATCGTCCCACCGCCACCGTCGCTGCCGAGACCGAACGCTGGGCGGGCATCGACGGCCGCGCGCCCGACCTCACCACGGTGCCGCCTCCGTCGAAGCACCTCATGCCGCTGGTCAGCGACGCCTGGCGCTCGCAGTTCACCTGGAACGGCACGGGTGCTCTGCCCGATGCCGAACAGCGCAAGCTGCGCGAACTGGTGAACGCCGCCCATGCCCAGGGCCGGCGCATCCGCTTCTGGGGCGCGGCCGATCGCGAGGAGATGTGGCGCGCGCAGAAGGTCGCCGGGGTGGATCTCATCAATACCGATCGACTCGCGGACCTCGCCAAATTCCTGAAGGAGTCGGGACGCTGAGACGCGGAAGAAGGAGGAGGATTCGGGCCGGGTGGAAAACGCTCGAACGAATCTGGGAACCTAAAAGAGGCCGGGCGGCTCGTCGGCCCTGTCCGACGCGTCGGAGCAATGCTCCGAGAATCCCGAAGGGATCGACCCAGGAGCGGGTCGGCACCTCGCGGACGCCGAGTCGCGAGTCGAAGCTCGCGACCCACCTGCCTGACGGCCGCGGCTACGAGAGGGATTTCAGGTCCGAACTCCGAACGCGCGCTCGTGCTCCTGGATCGCGTAGCGATCGGTCATCCCCGCCAGGTAATCACAAACGGCGCGGTGCAGGCCGTCCGTCGCAATCCGGCGGCGGGAGGCGTCCCCCATGAGTTCCGGGTGCTCCAGGAGATGACGGAAAAGCTCGCCCAGCATGCGCACCGCGCGCTGGTTGGGTCCGTGGACCACCGGGTTGAAATAAAGATTCCGGTAGAGGTACTTGCGCAGTTGCAGGTTCAGACGGCGCCGCTCGGGACTGTAGCGAATCAGGGGCCGCGCGAGCTGGCGCGCGTCATCCGCCGACTGCAAGGCCGCGCTGCGGATGAGGCGCTCGGCAGTGGTGACCACATCACGCACCTGTTCGTCGATGATGGTGCGCACGGTAAAGGAGCGCCGGCATTCGTCGGGCAGTTTCCCGTGGCGCCGCCGTACGAGGTCAGCCGCCTGTCGCCACACCGGAACGTCGCGGCGCAACTTCGTCTCGGACAGCAGCCCGCTGTCGAGGCCGTCGTCGAGGTCGTGGCTGTAGTAGGTGATCTCGTCAGCGAGGTTGGCCACCTGCGCTTCCAAGCTGGGCGATCGAAAGGTCGTCAGCGCACCGCGGCAGCCGGCCGGCGTCGACAGGGCCTCGGCATGCTTGGTGAGGCCCTCGCGCACTTCCCAGGAAAGGTTCAAGCCGGGGAACCGCGGGTATTTCTGTTCCAGCAGGTCGACGACCCGGAGGCTCTGGCGGTTGTGTTCGAAACCACCGTGAGCGCGCATCAAGGTGTCGAGCGTCTTCTCGCCGCAATGGCCGAATGGGGAATGACCGAGGTCATGCGCGAGCGCGATGGTCTCGGCCAGGTCCTCGTTCAGGCGCAACGCGCGCGCAATGTTCCGCGTGATCCCCGCCACCTCCATGGTGTGCGTGAGGCGCGTGCGCAGATGGTCTCCGGACCCGTTGAGGAAGACCTGCGTCTTGTACTCGAGACGGCGGAACGAACGGCTGTGAATGACGCGATCGCGGTCGCGCTGGAAGTGCGTGCGCCATTCCGGAGGATCCTCGGCGTGCACGCGACCGCGCGTGCGGGCGCTGTCCTGGGCGTAAGGCGCCAGCCAGTCGCGCTCGCGCTGTTCCAGCTGGACACGGGAGACGGGCATGCCACGGAAGGCTGGGAACGCGGCGCGAAGATTGGGATCGGGGCGGGTCGGGAGCGGCTGCGTTCCGGGCCGATCGGCAGGATTCAGGCCGACGCGAGTTCGGGGAGCGGCACCTGCTTCAGTTCAAAGAGCCGCTCGATGACCTCTTCGATGAGATTGTTGGGG
>CAZYJB010000996.1:0-2198 GCA_964647675.1 uncultured Verrucomicrobiota bacterium
GGTCGCCCGGCAAGAACAGCGCGTCGCTCGGCGGTGTGTGATCCGACAGCCAGCCAAACGAACGGTCGATGACGCCGTTCATCTCGGGCACCAGATAGCGATCCAGATTCAGGAAGTACCGGTAGGGTTGGCCATTGCGATCGAAGGTGGTCCACGGCGGATCCCCCGGGCTGTTGACGCTGAATTCGTACGCCAGGTTCACCGGATCTCGGGCGAGGCCACGCACGAAGTAGACCCCCGGTTCCACCAGCCGAGGACGGACCCGATTCACCCCGTGACTGCCGGGCAGACTCGAGAGACTGCGCTCGTCGAGCAACAGCCGCTGATCCGAACCAAACGCGAAGTTCGCCTGGTCGTCGAGGCCGTCCCACCAGACAGTATGCTGCCCGGCCAGAAAAGGAGTCTCGCTCACGAGATTCCGTACCCGTCGTCCCGCTGCATCCTCGATGACCAGCGTGACGACAGACGCCTTCGGGAGAGTGAACTCGATCGGGATGGGAGGGTTTGGTGCGGCCGGCTTCGGAACGACCGCGCTCGCCAGCGGTTGATCGCCCAACCGACTCAGCGCCAGGGCCTCCTCGAGCCACACCCGCCTTCCACCCCGCACCAGTTCCACCTTCCACGGCTCGACTCCGGCGGTGTCGGCCGGCTCGGTGACGAGCAGACGCAATGCCTTGGTGGTGATCGCGGACGGAAAGTCCCAGGCGTCGAACTCCCCGTGGTTGAGTTGCGGACGCAGCGGATCGGGCTCGATCTCGAGCACGGTTTCCCAACTCGACTCGGGGGCCTCTTTGGGGTTTTCGGAGCCGGCCCCGAGGAAGCGTTGAATTCTCGCACGACCGAACCCTGAGCCCGCCACCTCCTGTCCCGTGGTGGCCAATCCGATCAGCGTCACCTCCGATGGCCAATGGAGGATCAACCATTCAGGTGAGAGCTCCGAGATGACGCTTGGACCGCCGGACAGCGCGGGCGCACCCGCAATTCCGTTCTCCCAGACCCCGCGGCTGTACCTTCCATCGATCACCCGGGACGCCAGATCTTCGCGGGAACTCGCCAGGATCGAGGCCTGCGGAGCGAGGTTCTGAATCCGCTCGGAAAGGATTCGGACCGCGCCGAGGTAACCGACGTAGATGGGATCGTTGGTGGAGTTGAAGTGACTGAATCGCAGCGCGCGCGTGCGGGTGTCGGGCGGTAAAGTCCAGACGCCATACTCATGGTCGGCGACCTCGGCAGTGGTTGCGGAGTCACCCGCCAACCGTTCGGCTGGGAGCCAGTCCGCGTCGTTGTTCAAGTCGCCCGGATAGATGGCCTCCGGTTTCAGGACGCTGAGTCTCCCGCCACCGCGAACCAGGACCGAGCCGGATGGGATGGGGCGGAGGAATCCAACCCTAAGATGGCGCCAACCGGGAACTCTCGAATAGCCGTAGTTGATCCCCGTGTTTCCCGGCGTACCCGAGGGTTGACCGGGCGTCGATTGCCGGGTCCAGACAACCCAAGCGGGGGCATGCCCACCACGTGTTTCCTTCTCCCCCTCGCCGTCCCATTCACGAAAGGTCGCCGCATCGAGATCCGAATCGACCACGGGCGTGAGCAGTGCACCCACGGCGCCCGGGAGGAAGGTGATCGGAAGAGTCGAAACGAGCAGAATGATCAACGCCTTCCGCCGGAATCGCGGGACCTGATCCATGCTGGGGAGAGTATTCCGGGCGCAAAGGATCTCGCAATGCGTGAATCCAAGGTTACGCGCCGAAGGCATTTTCGTGGAACCCGCGCGTGCGGCGCCCCTCGCGGGACTTACCTCGGCCTCGCCGGCGGCACCGGCTCGCGGGCTTCCGTGTCGTCGACGCGATTGGACTTCGATTCGCCGCCGTAACTCGCCGGATTGAACAGGTTGAACAGCATGCGCACCGGCTGGAGCGGCAGCAGCAGGAACTTCGGAATGTACAGCGGCTCGGCCTTCACGTCGGCCAACGTGCCGGTGACGCGGAATTCCATGAGCTTGGTCAGCGGCCGCAGGAGCAGTCCGAAGAGCGGTCCCATGCCGAGCACGTCGCTGAGCACCTGGGCCTCGACCTTGGCGTCCACGTTCTGGTCGAAGTCGATGGTGCCCCGGTAGAACAGGCGGGCGGGCGGGCAGGCGATGTTGAGGTCGCGGGTGTGGACCACGCTGTTGGTGAGGGTGAACGTGGCTTCCGCGC
>CAZYJB010000997.1:0-2197 GCA_964647675.1 uncultured Verrucomicrobiota bacterium
CCAGCCGGTAACCCGTCGCGCGCGACATGGGCCAGAGGCGCCCGGTTGATTCGCTCGCGGGCGGCAGTTGGCCGAGCGCCCGCACGAGCGTTTCGGGAATGGGCACCGAACGGTAGTGGTCCGCGCGCCGTTTCAGCGTCGCGAACACGACGGCGCTTTCCGCCCCGTCCAGCCGTGAGGCCGTCAGGTTCAGGGCCTCCGATATGCGGCAGCCGGTGTAGAACAGCGTGAGGCAGAACGCTTGGTTCGCGGGGTCCGTTTCGGTTTTCACCGACTGCCGGAACGCCTCGCGTTCCGGCCAGTTCAGGTATTTGCGGCCCCCTTGCCGGTCAAACATGCACGCCTCCCCGCCTGCCTCACTATTGGGATTCTGGTTCACAGGGTAACACAACGAGAACCTCAAAACATCCCTCCGTATGACCATCCGCAGCATCATCCAGGAAAACGGGGCCATCCCGCAGCTCTGCAAGAACGGCGGCTGCCCCTCGGCCGTCATCGCCGATGACGGCAATGTGTATGTCCAGGGCTACCACCCGACGGCCGAACAGCAGGCGGCGCTCAGCGCGCCTGCCGGCGAAGGCTTCGTGCGGATGCCGCTCGAAGTCCTCCACCGCATCGCGGCGCATCTGCCCCGGCGGTGATTGGAAGGGGCGGGGCCGTCCGTCAGGACGGCTCCGTCCCGGTTCCGGCCAACGTGTCCACGTAGGCCTGGAAGGAGGGCGGATAAAACTGCCGGTAAAGACGCCAATGCCTCTGCATGTTTTCCTGCCGAAGGAGGTCGCGAAAGTCGGCTTCCAGACTGGCCGACAATTCGGGCTCCAGGAACCCGCGTTCCTTGGTGTGGAATATCTGCACCGCCTGGTTCAGCCACAGTTGCAGGTAGTGCTGTTCCAGCTTCGCGTCCGCGCCGGGGAGGTCATGCAGGATGTCGAAAAGTTCCGGGTGGCTGAACCCCAGCGTGATCAGTTGGCGGTTCACGTCGAAAATCCGCGTCACCCAATCCAGCTTCCGCTGTTTGAGCAGCTCCCTGAGCTGCACGATTCCCATCATGAAGGAGTAGAAGGAAACCGCGAGGGCTACCGCCGCCAAGTAGTCGAATCCGCGCATTGCCCGCTCCCTGACGTGGTTGAACCCAATCCTTCCTCTATCACGCCACGACGGCTCGGTAAACCGCCGCGCCAGTTCTCCCGCCGTGGGCGACTTGAAGTCTCCCCTTTTCCCCATTCCAAACATTTATCCCCAATCATCATGTCTGCTCAATTGACCTCGGTCTGGTTCCCACTCGCCCGGCTTTTCCTGGCTCATGCCATCTATCAGTGACGACCATCGCGCACGACGGGCGGTTCGGTGAAACGCACATGGTCGATGCGTCCTTTGTTGCGCCAGAGGTTCGCGCCGCCGATGTCGCCGAACGCGAGCCAGATGCCCGGATGTGTCGTGGTCCGTGGCATCCACGCCGGCGACGGACGGATGGTTGCGCGTGACCTGCTACCCGCCCGGCGCGGGGACATTCGCGAGGTAGGGCCGGAGAATCTTCTCCTCGAACCGCGGAGCGTCCAGAATGCAAATTCCCTTCCTATTCCTATCAGACTCGGAGCCGGAACTTTGATGTCAGGAGAAGTCCCTCTGAATCGTTCTACTCGGAACCATGTCCTCTGAGTCTAAAATCTCGCAGTCGCTGATGAAGAACACGGCATCAGGTGTTCTGTGCTTTATCGCCTTGGTGGCACTTTTGTCGGCCTCGGGCGGTCTTCTCCACGCGGCCGAACGGCCCAATGTCGGTGGGCAGCCCAGCGAAGCGACCGCCCAAGTCGGCGAGAAGCCGCCGGTCACGCGGCCGAAGACCTTTTGGGACGCGATCGAAGCCCGGCCGCTGCCTGAGGGCTATCACGGCTCGCGGCATCAGGAATTCGTGGACGGCGTGATGGAGAAGATGAAACCCGAGCAGCGCGCGCGGGTGGGCCAGTTGTGGAAGGAGAAGGAGCAGGCCGATCCCGGAATGTCGAATCGTGGCGCATCGTTTGTCCGCATCCTGATGTTCGTCGCGGAGGGGGAGAAATTCGATGCCCTTCCAGCCAAGGCGGAGACGCCGAAGAAGGCTTGGTTTCGCCAGCCGGACGCCCGCGATCAGCCCGTCGTCAAGGCGCCTCTCCCCGCCGGGAGTCGCCGGAAGCCGGGGCACCCCTTGTTCCTGAGC
>CAZYJB010000998.1:0-2196 GCA_964647675.1 uncultured Verrucomicrobiota bacterium
GAAGACACCCGAACAGCGCGCCCTCGATCGCACTCGACGTCCGCAACTCATCACCACGGAGGACACCGCCGACGCGACCGCCCCCTGATCGAAGCCCATCTCGTCAACCAATCCGAAGCCCATGTATCTTACCCATCACCCTCGTCCCTTCACCCCCGTGACCCCCACTCGACAGGTGTCCGCGCTGACGACCGGCCGGCCACGCGCCTTCACCCTCGTCGAACTGCTCGTCACCCTGGCCATCCTCGGCATCGTCGCAACGTTGCTCATGCCTGCCCTGGCGCGTGCCCAGGCCAAGGCCCGCAATCTCAGCTGCGTTTCGAACCTGCGACAACTGGGCCTGATGACACGGGTCTATGCCGAGGACCACCAGGGCGTTCTGCCTTCGGCCGAGGCCCTCCCCAGCCAGCCGGCCGACCCAGCCCGTCCGCTGGCACGCATCGCCGACCTTCTGTCGACGCCAGGACAGGGCGGCACGCAGGCACCGAGCGGTGTGTTCCGGTGTCCCGAGGACCGCGCGAAACGTTGGGCGACCGAGGGGACAAGCTACGAGTGGAACAGTGAGCTGAGCGGACGCCGCATCGACGAAACCCGCAACGCGCAGGTCCACCTCGTGACCGCCATCAGACAGGAGAGCGGCGACGTCCTCCGCTCATCGACCAACGCCACGCTGGAATTCCCGCCGTCGACCACGCCCTTGCTCTTCAACTTCGATCCGCTGCATCCGCGGGCACCGCGGTCGGCCCGGAACGCCGTGTTCATGGACGGGCACGTCGAATCTCTCGACGGCATGCTGCGGTGACGATCAGGAGTAGCGATGTCGCACGAAGAACGCCGCGGCCTGGGAACGGCGGCTGAGCCCGAGCTTCTCGAGCGTGCGGCTGAAATAGTTCTTCACCGTCTTGTCGCTCAGGCCAAGGTCGGCGGCGATCTCCTTGTTGGTCTTGCCCTCGGCAACCAGCGCCAGCACGCGCCGCTCCTGCGGGGACAAGGAGTCGAGATGCTGCCGCCCCGCAGAACTCTCATCCCGATTCATGCGGCTCAAGGTGCGCACCGCGCCCGCATCCAGCACCGCCTCGCCGCGCGCCACACTCTCGATCGCGTTCACCAGCGCGCGGCCATCGACCTCCTTGAGCAGGTAGGCATCCGCACCCGCCGCCATGGCGTCGAACACGGAATTGTCGTCCGAGTACGACGTGAGAACGATGACCCGCACGTCGCGTTCGAAGGTCTGGATCTCGCGGCAGGCGGCGAACCCGCTCTCGCTGCCCAACCGCACGTCGAGCAACACCACGTCCGGTTCTGTGGACCGCGCCAGCCCGACGGCGCCAGCCACCGTGCCCGCCTCGCCCACCACGTCGATGCTGGGAAAGCGCTCAAGCATGGTTCGGAGTCCGATGCGGACCATTTCATGATCATCGACGATGGCGACGCGGACCGGTCGGCTGCTGGGCTCATTCATGGGACGACTGGGGGATGGGGAGCTTGACCAGGATGCGCGTGCCGCGCCCGGGACTCGACTGGAGGTGGAAGCCTGCCCCCACACGATCGGCGCGAGTGGCCATGTTTCGCAGGCCGCTACCCCGAATGGCAACGGATTCCGGCTCGAAACCGACGCCGTCATCCGTGATTTCGAGATGCACGGCGGCACCCGACCGGGTGCAGGAGACCGCCACATTGGATGCGTCGGCGTGGCGCACGGCATTACTGACCGCTTCACGTACGAGGTCCAGGAGCTCGGTGGCCTGCAACGGCGAGAGGCTCCTCGCCGCAAAGTCGTCCAGATTCATGCGGATCACCGGGCGGCTCCCGCCCCCGTAGGTGACCGAGAGCGCCTCCACCGCCGCCTTGAACTCCGAGCCCGAGATCGGGTGCTGCTCGAGTCCGGAAATGAACTGACGCACCTCGCGGATCACGCGGTTCAGCTCGGTGGTGATTCCGGCCAGGCATTCCTCCGCCTGCGACGGCGCCGCCTGCAGGGTGTGACGGCACCCCTCGATCCTGAGCCCGACGGCGTAGATCGACTGGATGATGCTGTCATGCAGGGATCGCCCGAGCCGCTCGCGCTCCCGCAGCGAGGCGCGCAACTGCTGTTCCCCGGCGCGCAGGGCGTCCTCGGCGGCGCGCCGCGCGGTGACATCCTTCGCGATGGCCTGGATGCCCTTCACCTCCCCGGCTTCGTATTGCAGGCGCGGG
>CAZYJB010000999.1:0-2195 GCA_964647675.1 uncultured Verrucomicrobiota bacterium
CCGCCGGGCGGTGCCCGACGCGGGTGCGCCCTTGACGAGGCTGGGCGCGGGCGTTGTGGCGTTGGCCTTGTCGGTGGCGCGTCGCGGTGAGAAAAGGTGAGTTGATCGAACGTTCTCCGCGGCATCGTCGTGTGCGGTGATCCGCCGTTTCGGATGACCGTGGGTGCCGTGTGGATGATGGCAGGGCCGTCCTGGTCTAGAGCGCCCGGGACGGCCCTCGCTTTCTTGGGCCTTCCCTTCGACGGTTCGCGGTGGCGCGATGGTCGCTGCATGCGGGGTGTGCGGCCGCCCACCTTCAGCGGGCGATGGGGGCTGCCGCGTTGGTCAGGATTCTCCGCGCGGCCTCGACGCTGAGGCCGCCGGCGGGGAGATCGAAGCCCAGCGTGTCGCCATTCGGCTGGAAGCCGTTTCCATCCACGTCGACAAAGATCGGATTGTGATAGGCGCAAGGCCTGAGGGAGGCCTGCGTGCTGGTGCCGTAGCCCGTGCGTAGGTCGCTTCCCTCACCGAGCGCCACCACCACGAGGTAGGCATCCTCCTCGAGATCGAGCGGGATCGTCTGATCGAACTTCACCACGCCGGCACGGAACATTCCCGGATGCGTGCTGCGAGTGAAGTTGAGACCGGCCGGCCGCCGTCCGTTCACGACGATCTGGACGCGATCGATGTCGATCCAGTCGGTGCACTGCACGCGAATCTGGATCTCGCACGGCTGTGGCAGCCGGGTGGTGCCTCCCGGCAGGGTGCCGTCCGGCATGCGAACCTGAAGATAGGGGCCGGTGGTGAGAATGCTGCGGCCCGCCTTCGCGTGCCGGACGTTCTCCCGCCAGTCGATGTCGGCCGGGGCATCGGACCGGCTGGGCAGATACATGCGCCACCCGCCGACGCCATTCCCGTGCACGGAATGGGCGTCGGCAACCGCCATTGCCCAGAGTCGCGTGCCGCGGTTGAGCAACTGGAACCAGAGGAAGGCGCGGTTGTACTGCACGCGCTCGATGCCGCCGGCACCGCGGACAATGCGGAGCGGCAGGTCGCTCAGGATGTCCTGAGTGGAGAAATTCTCCGTCTCCACAGCATCGATGAATTCGGCGAGGTGAAGGAATCCGCCGTCCGCCCGGCCGTCGGCGTCGCGATCGAAGAAGTTCTCGACCAGGTCGGGATGATTGATCTGGACCCAGCGGTAGGGGTCCTCGCCCTGCCATCGCCGGAGCGTCAGGGCCGTGACACGCGGGTCCCGGTCCCATTGCGGCGCGCCATTGTCCTGTTCCCGGGGCCTGGGCTCGAAGGGAAAGGAGTTCAGGTGCGCACCGGAGCCGGTCAATTCGAGGCCTGGGACGGACTGGACCTCATTCGACAGACCCAGGCGGGCGATGGCGGGCCGCCAGTCGAAGAGCCGGTTGTGTTCCGTCGTGGGTGCGAATTCGATGTGCTCGGCCGCCAGGTTGATGAGGCGGTCCGCCGTGCCGCAGGTGTTGTCCCCGCTTTCGGTCGAATGGTTATGGTAGTCGACGCTCACCCAGCCGGTGGTGTCGACGAGGCGGTTGAGCTGCGCCTCGAATACCAGCGAACGCCCCGCTTCCACGGTGACCTCCCGGCTCACGTGCGAGGACTCGATGCCGCGCGTGACCACGATGCGATAGGTCCCCGGCGGCACGGGCACTCGGAACGCCCCGACCTCCGAGTGATACTGATCGAGGCAGCCATGAGCGCGCAGCGCAGGTCCGAGATTGGGCGACGGCGTGTCGCCGACGCCGAGGAACTGGACCTTGCAGGGCAGGCTGCGGCCCGCGGCGTCCGTCACGCGGAAATCCACCGCGCTTTGAGCTGCGAGGCGCACCTCCGCGTCGGTCCTCTGCCCGGCTGCGACCTCGACGGTCCAACGCGTGTCCGCGCGCCCGATATCGTCGACGAGGATCTCATGTCGGCCGGCCGGAAGGGCGACTTCCACGGTTCCCTGGGAATCCGGGTAGGCCGGCACGGTATTGGTTCCCCACGGGATGCGCAGGACCGCCGTCGACACCGGTGCGCCTTCGGAATCCAAGAGCCGGGCGCGCAGCGTTCCCACCAGACCCATCCGGCCCGCGACCAGTCCGACGGCCTCCGCCGGCGAACGGCCCACGGCCAGGAATCGTGTCAGTACGCGTTCGGCCCCGGCGGGGAGCGAGAACCGGTTCGTGCCCCCGTTCACAGAGGGC
>CAZYJB010001000.1:0-2193 GCA_964647675.1 uncultured Verrucomicrobiota bacterium
CCGATGAGTTCCTCGTTGGTCATGACGACCAGCGAATAGGCGCCTTCGATGCGACGCAGCGCGTTGAGCAGCGAGTTGGGTTCGCCGTTGACGGGCGGCTGCGCCATGAGGTGCAGGATGATCTCGCTGTCGACCGTGGTCTGGAAGATGGAGCCCTTCTCCTCGAGTTCATCGCGGAGCTGGGCGGCGTTGGTGAGGTTGCCGTTGTGGCCGATGGCGATCTGCCCGCGCGCGCAGTTCACGACCAGCGGCTGGGCGTTCTGGATGACCGAGGAGCCGGTGGTGGAGTAACGCGTGTGGCCGATGGCGATATGGCCCACGAGTTCGTGGAGGACGGAACCATTGAAGACGTTGGGCACAAGGCCCATGCCAATATGGCGCCGGAACTGGCGGCCGTCGCTGGTCACGATGCCGGCGCTCTCCTGCCCGCGGTGTTGCAGCGCGTAGAGGCCGTAGTAGGTGAGCTCCGCGGCATTCGAGCTGCCAAAAATGCCGAAGACTCCGCAGTAATGCTTGGGATGCGTGGGTTGGTCCGACATCGTCGAGGGGGTAGGTTCGCTGGTCGCCGGGTCGTCGCAAGCGCCAAAACGGAAATGTAATTTGGCGCGCGTCAGTCGCCGGCCAACAGCGTCCACATGCCCTGCGGCGCGTTGGTGGTGCCGCGCCCGACGGTTTCGGTGACCTTGTGGATCGAAACGTGGCCGTCGTGGAAGAGGTAGTTGAACCGCCGCGCGTGCAGGCCATACGCCGCGGTGCCGTAGCTGATGCCGTTGAAGGTGGTGGCTCGGCTCAGTTGCACGCAGTCGGGACTCAATCCGCCCGGCACCCCGGAACCGGGCCCGGCGCAAAACGAGGGCCAATCGTTGCCGGCGGCATTGCGGCCGTTGGGAAGTTCGACCAGGAGCAGCGTGCCGGACGGATCCTGGACCACTGATTCCTTGAATCCGCGCGGTTCCCATTCCGGCCGTGCGCCCGCGCTGCTGCCTCGGAGATTGTAGTAGAGTCCCACGCCATGGGTCGGAGCGGGCAGCGGAGCGGAAAGGGTCGTGAGCTGGAAGGAGGGGCCGCCCCAGTTCATGGCATAGGTGCGCCGTCGCGAGAACGACGAGTAATCGATGCTGATCGGGATGCGGTCCGCGGGACACCTCAGGATCTTGGGGATGGTGGACGGATCAGCGACCGCGCCGGAGATGCCGAGGACGAGATCCGCTTCCGGCGCGCTGCCGCCGATATAGCGGTGCAGGTAGTCGTCCCAGGACAACTGGTACTGGAAATCCCCGGTGGACAGCGCGGTCGGCGGGAACTGGTCCTCGCGATCATTGGCGAAGAGCGAGAAGCCCAGGCCGAGTTGCTTCATCTGCGACGTGCAGGCGAGGCGCTGGGCGCGCAGTTTGGCGCCGCTCAACGCCGGCAGGAGGAGCGAGGCCAGGATCGCGATGATCGCGATGACCACCAGGAGCTCGATCAGCGTGAAAGCCCTGGCACGCGTTGACGTCCTGCCCGGCGACGGCAGAAACCGATGCCGGGAGGGGCCGGGAACCATTGCCGCGCGTGCGAACGGGATCATGCTTTGCCGCCGTAGCTCACGAAGTCGTCGAAGTCGAGGTAGTCGAACCAAGTCGCGATGTCCTCGCGCTCGGCGCCGCCCGCCTTGCCCACCTGCTCGCTCACGAAGGCGCGGCTCTCGTTGTCGGCAGGCGCCACCTGCTCGCGGAAGGCGGACCACTGGGCGATCTCCCATTCCTCGCGCGGATGTCTGGCGTTCGCGAGGATCCAGGCCAGCACCTCGGCATCGCCGGCGCCGGTGGCCACCTTGGCCTTGAGCGCGTCGGCGTCGATGCCGGTGAAGGTGAGGAAGCGCTGGTCGAGCGGGCAACCGTACTTGTACTCGCCGAGGGTGCCCGCGATCTGGGCGCGGCATTTGTCGAGCAGCCGGGGAAGGAGGACAAAGCCGCCGAGTCGGACGCGCGGACTACGCGGGGGACGCTGGGTCAGATTGAGGGCGTTCATGAAGAGATGCCGCCCTCAGCAATGACCCGGATGCGGCGTGCGTCAATCGCGGAGACGTGGGGCCAGCCGGGATCGGGTCTCGTAGCCGTGACGGAGCGGGACCTCGTGACCCATCAGGCATGCGCCTTGGGCGTTCGCCCGCACCTTTCACCCTCGCCTCCTCCGGGGCGCGGCTGATTCTCT
>CAZYJB010001001.1:0-2193 GCA_964647675.1 uncultured Verrucomicrobiota bacterium
GCCCGCGGCTACGTTCGTCGTAGCCGTCGCCGTGCAGGCGGCGCTCGACCGCTCCAGCGACTTTGTTCGCAAAAGCCAATCGGCGCGGGCGGCGCTCGACCGCTCCGGCGACTCCATTCGCAAAGGCCGGTCGGCGCGGGCTGCACGCCCGCGGCGACGTTCGTCGTAGCCGTCGCCGCGCAGGCGGCGCTCGACCGCTCCCGCGACTCCATTCGCAAAGGCCAGTCGGCGCGGGCGGTACGCCCGCGGCTACGGGGATCGCCTTCGCCGGATGGAGCCGGCGAGTCGCCCAGGTGCAGAATGAAGTTCAGGACGAGGCCGGCAATTGCACGGTCGCGCGTCCCGGCCCATGATTCGCGCCGTGAAGCCTTGGTCGCGACGCCGATTCTGCGGAAAGCCAGTCTCGAACCTACGTTGGGGAGCGGAGTCGTTCTGGGGGTTGATTCTGATCCTCGTTTTCGTTCCAACGGCGCTTCCGACCCTCGCCGCCGCCCTCCCCGACCGCGTCGACTTCAACTTCCACATCCGTCCCCTGCTCTCCGACCGCTGCTTCGCGTGCCACGGTCCGGACGACAAGGCGCGCAAGGGCAAGCTCGATCTGCACACACGCGATGGGGCACTGCGTGGCGGGTCGTCAGGCGAAGCGGCATTGAAACCGGGCGATCCGGACGGCTCGACGCTGGTGAAGCGCTTGCTCACGGCCGACCCGGACGAGGTCATGCCGCCGCGCGAGTCGAAGCTGCCGCCGCTCACGTCGGACGAGGTTGCCCTGATGAAGCGCTGGATCGAGCAGGGCGCGGAGTTCAAGGAACACTGGGCCTTTCTGCCGCCGCAGCACCCGGACGTTCCCGCCGTGGCTCCCGAGGGCGCGATCATACAAAACGATATCGACAGGTTCGTCCTTGCCCCCCTCGATCGCGAAGGTCTGCGCCAGCAACCGGAGGCGAGCCGTCCGACCCTCCTTCGACGCGTCGCCTTCGATTTGACGGGGCTTCCTCCCACTCCCGAGGAGCTTGCCGCGTTCGAGTCCGATAGTTCGCCCGCGGCCTATGAGCGCGTGGTCGATCGTTACCTGGCGTCGCGGCATTACGGCGAGCGGATGGCGCAGGAATGGATGGACCTGGCCCGTTACGCCGACACTTTTGGTTATCAGGCCGACGTCGACATCGATCTCTCGCCCTGGCGTGACTGGGTCATTCGTGCGTTCAACGACAACCTGCCGTGGGATCAATTCATCACCTGGCAGCTCGCCGGCGACCTGCTGCCCAACGCCACGCACGACCAGGTGCTGGCCACCGCCTTCAATCGTCTCCATCGCCAGACCAACGAGGGCGGCAGCATCGACGAGGAATTCCGCGTCGAGTACGTGTCCGACCGCGTGCACACGATGGGCACCGCCTTCATGGGGCTGACGCTCGAGTGCAGCCGCTGCCACGATCACAAGTACGACCCGATCCCGCAGCGCGACTACTACCGGCTGTCGGCGTTCTTCAATTCGATCGATGAGTCCGGGATATACTCCCATTTCACGCGCGCGACGCCGACCCCGGTGATGTTCCTGTGGGAGGGCGACACCGAGGCCCGACACAACGCCGCGGTCAAGGCGATTGCCGACGCGCAGACGACCCTCGATCGCGCGCGCCGCGAAGCGCCCGACCGCGCGCGGGCCTGGATCGAGGGCAAGCCGGCGGTCGAACTGCCCGATCCCGTGACGCATGTCCCGTTCGAGACGATTCAGAACAACGGCACGCCCGACTTGAAGTCGACGAATGCGGTGACGTTGCACGACGCACCCCGCCTGGTGGCCGGTCCCGTAGGTCAGGCCATGCGCTTCAGCGGCGATAACTCGGCGGTCCTCAATCACGCGGGTCGGTTCGGACGCACCGATGCGTTCACCTTCTCGTTCTGGATCCGGCCCTCTGAGAAACAGGAGCGCGCGGTCGTCTTCCATCGTTCCCGTGCCTGGACGGATTCCGGCAGCCGCGGCTACGAGTTCGTGCTGGACCAGGGCCGGCCGTGGTTTGCGCTGATCCACTTCTGGCCGGGCAACGCCGTGGCGGTGCGCGCGACCGAGGCTCTGCCACTGGGCGCGTGGACCCATGTGGCGGTGACTTACGACGGCTCGAGCCGCGCGACGGGGATCCGGCTCTTCCGCGATGGGCAGCCGCTGGAAGTCGAGGTCGTGCGCGATCT
>CAZYJB010001002.1:0-2190 GCA_964647675.1 uncultured Verrucomicrobiota bacterium
CGCACGTCGGTGCGTTCATTGCTCGGGACCGACCTCAGACATGCGATTCATTCACACCATGCATGGAATGCATCGGTCTATGAATCGCGGATCTCTATGAATGGCACACCCCGTGCATGGCAGAGGCGGCGGCCGGCCCGGTCCGCGTCTGATCTCACCTATCGGCGTCGTCGTCGCGCGACTTGACCCGCGCCGGCGCCTTCGCCGTCCGAGAGGACTCGCGCCCGGCTCCCGGCCGAAGGCTACGCACTCGTCAACCCATGAAACCCCAACCCAAGAGAACCCAATCCCTCCGACTCCGGCGCGGTGTCCTGGCCACCACGGCCGGCATCCTCGGCCTCCAGCCCATGCTCGGATCCGCGCAGGACGCGGATCGCGTGCAGAAGCTGGAGCAGGAGAACACCGCACTGAAAAGTCGGCTCGACGCCCTCGAAGCCGTTGCCCAGAAGGAAGGTCTGCTGCCCAGCGGCGATACGACCTCCAAGCTCGTCTCCGCCATGTCGGAGATCAGCATCTCGGGCTTCGTCCAGGCCTCGTACTTCTACAACACCGACGATCCGGCGGACAAAGCGTCGGACGGCTACCTGTGGAACACCGTCGAGGACTCGTTCTCGATCAACAAGTTCAAGCTCACGCTGGCCAGCAAGCCCGCCCAGCGCAGTGGTGAGGCATGGGACGCCGGGTTCCGCGCCTCCATGATTTGGGGTGAGGACGCCCCGGTGTTGAACACGGGCGGTGAACGCCAGGGTCTGGAGGACCTGCGCGAAGCATACGTCGACCTCAACATCCCCATCGGCGAGGGTTTGATCGTCAAGGCGGGTCAATTGATCTCGCTGCTCAACTTCGAGTCGGGCGACGGCGGCGCGGTGAACCCGAACTTCTCGCAGGGCTACCAGTGGTTCTTCACCGGCAACGGTCCCTCCGCGGGCGTGCAAGGCGACTACCAGTTCACCGACTGGCTCAACGTCAAGGCGCGCATTCAGAACGGCCTCTACGCCGGCGCGGTCGACGGCAACGACGGCAAGACATTCCTCGGCAGTGTCGGCCTCACGCCGTCCGAGAGCACCTGGATCAACCTCATCGGCTTCTTCGGCGAGGAATCCCCGACGCTCGACCTGGCCGGCGGTTCCGTGCTCGCCGGCACCAAGATCGGCGAAAGCTTCAACCTCGGCCTCGAGCTCGACTACTTCAACTTCGAGCCTCCCACCGGCTCCGCGTCCGATCTTTGGTCCGCCGGCGTTTGGGCGTGGTACGACTTCACCTCGAAGTTCTCCGCGGCCGTGCGCGCCGAGTACCTCGACGACCCGGATGGCGGCGGTCTCAAGGGCATCACGCTCCCCGGACGCCCGGGCAGCGCGATCCTCTCCCCCGACGCCGATGGCTCGATGGCCAGCGTGACGCTGACCTTCACCATCAAGCCGGTCGCCAACCTCCGCATCCAGCCCGAGCTCCGCTACGACCACACGACGTATGATGGCGGGTTCGACGGCGAGGAAGGCCGTTTCACCGTCGGTGCGGGCGTGACCTACAGTTTCTGACGCCCTCCCCCCTTCGCCCGGGCGATCCCCAGGCAACTCCGATCCCAACCTGAATCCCAACCCCCTCGGACGGCACGGTCCGGCGCCCTTTCCGGCCCGTGCCGTCCACCTCCCCTGACTGCATGAAAACCCTCCGTTCCAAACTCCTCCTCGGCCTCGCCCTGGTCGCCTCCCTGGTCCAGGCGCGCGCCGCCGACACCGTCAAGGTCGGCATCCTCCACTCGCTGAGCGGCACGATGGCCATCAGTGAAACGTCCCTGAAAGACGTCCTCCTCTACACGTTCGACGAGATCAACAAATCGGGCGGCGTGAAGGCGGGCAACAAGTCCTACATGATCGAGCCGGTGATCGTGGATCCCGCCTCGAACTGGCCGCTCTTCGCCGAGAAGGCACGCCAGCTCCTCGAGAAGGACAAGGTCTCGGTGGTCTTCGGCTGCTGGACCTCCGTCAGCCGCAAATCCGTTCTGCCCGTCTTCGAGCAACTCAACGGTCTCCTCTTCTACCCCGTCCAGTACGAGGGCGAGGAGCTGTCCAAAAACATCTTCTACACCGCCGAGGCCGTGAACCAGCAGGCCATCCCCGCCGTCGACTACATGCTCGGCGAGGGCAAGAAGAAGTTCTACCTGCTCGGTTCCGACTACGTCTACCCGCG
>CAZYJB010001003.1:0-2187 GCA_964647675.1 uncultured Verrucomicrobiota bacterium
GCGAGACCGCGCATCAGGATCGGGAGACGGCGAGGCATGAGGGACCTTTCAAAACGGCGCGACCTTGTCCCAGATCTTGGTGAACCAGCCTTTTCGCTGGGTGTCGGTGACCGGGCCCTTGGAGATGTACTGGATCGACGCCTCGGCGACGTTGTAGCTGTAGACCGTGTTATTGGCCGCGATGTCCTCGGTGCGCACCACGCCACGCAGGACGGCGTCGGTGGTCTCGCCCGCGATCTTGGTCTGGCGCCGGCCTTCGATGACGAGTGAGGCGTTGGGCAGGACGTCGACGACGCGCACCGCGATGCGGGTGGTCATCTTTTCCGTGTTCTGGATCTGGCCGCCGCCGTCGAAGCTGGTCTTGCTGGCCATGTTCATGGCCGGGAGCTTGCCACCCTTGGTGAGCAGTCCGCTGGTCGCCGGGCTGAAGAGAAACGAGGAGATCGAGGCGTCGAGGCCGGATGACCGCGCCGTCTTGGTGCTGTTCTCCTTGGCCGAGGAGGTGTTCTCCTGAACGAGGATGGTGAGGATGTCGCCCACCGAGCGCGCACGCTTGTCGGAGAACATCGAGTGCGAGACGTCGTCCTTCCACAGGGACTGCGCGCGACCGCCGGGGGCGGCGGCGGCGAGGGCGGACGCAAGGACCGCAAACTTAACGAGGGATGAGCACCGTTTCTTCATTGATCGCCTTGGCGAGGAGTTCACGTCGGGTCTTGGGATTGCGCACCCGCACGGCTTGTCCGGGCAGTGCGTCGGTGAGGGCCTCCACCTTGAGGGAAATGGTCATGCCACCGTCGCGTACGATCGCCTCGACGAGCTGGCCGCGCTGGATCACCGGGCGCGTGCGGATCGAGCGGGCGAGCAGCGGTTGACCCGCGGGCACGTTCTCGACCAGTTCGAGGGAGGTGTCGGAGGGATCGAACACCGCGGGCGTGTCGCGCAGCGCGAGCACATCGCGGCGTTCCAGGGTGAGGGGCGCGTCGGCGAGGGCCTGACCGCGGCGCAGCACCGCGGTCGCCACGGGGATTTCGCGCCAGACCTTCGCGGAGGCCACCACCTGCCAGGTGCCCACGCGCTCGTCGCCGTTGAGCAGTTCGAAGCGCACGATGAAATTGGAGCCGGGTCCGGTGGCCGGAGATTCCACGATCTTGACGGAAAGCGGATCATCGGGGACCGCGACGGTCGTCCAGGGACGCGTCAGTCGCAGTTCGAGTTCGCCACGGTCGCGCACCATTTCCTTCTGGAGATGCTCGCGAAGCAGATCGCTGACGCCCGCCTCGTCGAGCTGGCGCGAGCGACGGCTGACCCGCACGCGCTCGGGTCCGGACCAATTGGTCGAGACGAGACCGGGTGCGTGGGTTTGGAGCGCGGAGGCGACCTGGGCGCGGGAGAGTGCGGCGACCTGTCCGATCGCGGGCGGCGGCGCGATGCGCACGCGCGGCAGGGCGGTCGGCGGCTGGAGTGCGACCACCTGATCGAGGTAGACGCCGTCGCCACCGACCTCGGCGCTGGCGAGCAGCGCCAGGGCGGGCGTGGCGTCCGAGGCCCGCGCGTGAATCGCGGCGAACCCCAGGGCGAACCCCAGGACCAGACCGAGCGGGCGGTGGCGCGGGAGTGGAGAGTGGTGCGACATGGCAGGCGAAGGCAGGGGCTGGAGCGGCGGTTTCAACGACGCAGATTGTTGCTGAGCTGCATCATGTCGTCCGCGGCCTGGACGGCCTTGGAGTTCACCTCGTAGGCGCGCTGGGCGACGATCATGTTCACCATCTCCTCGACCACCTTGACGTTGGACATTTCGAGGTAGCCCTGCTGAAGGGCGCCGAAGCCATTCTCGCCGGGATTGCCGATCTCGGCCGTGCCCGAGGCGCCCGTTTCGCGGTAGAGATTGCGTCCGATGCTGTCCAGACCGGAGGGGTTGGCGAAGCGCACCAGTTGTACGCGAAAACTCTGATCACCGTTGGCGCCCTGGGTGGTGACCTCGCCCGTGTTGGAGATCGAGATGGACGTTGTGCCGGCCGGGATGGGCTGGAAGCCGCCTTGCAGCACAAGGCCGTCGGAGGTGGTGACGCGACCGTCGGCGGCGAGTTTCAGGGCGCCATCGCGCGTGTAGGCGCGGGAACCGTCCGGGAGCTGCACCTCGAAGAAGCCGTCGCCCTGGATGGCCACGTCGAGACGTTCGCCGGTCTG
>CAZYJB010001004.1:0-2187 GCA_964647675.1 uncultured Verrucomicrobiota bacterium
GCAATGCGGGCGGCGGCTGAAAGATGATCCCTTGAGTCGTTTCCTCCCATGAGTCGCTTCCCCTTTCTGGCGCTCCTGGTCCTGCTGATGGCGGCGGGGATTGGGCTCGCAGTCTGGCAGCATCAGGCCCTGCTCGCAGCGCAGGTCCCGAGAATCCCCTCCAACCCGGGACCCTCCGACGGTGCACCGGCGGTGGAGGCCGTGAGCGCCGCATCCGCATCCGCCCGTGCGGATCGGCGACCGTCGTTGGAACTTCTGAAGCTGCGCGCGGAAGTGACCCAGCTTCGGGCGGAACTCGATCGTGATCCCGTGCGGGCGCGGGCCGAGGCGCAGTCGGCGACGGAATGGGTCCAGGTCTTTTCCGGCACCCAGCCGTCGCGCATGCCCGACTTCGTCGCCTTCACCAACCTCGCGCCGCGCGGGAACGCTGATCCGATCTCGGCCTTTGCCACCTTCCAGTACCACATGCGCAACCAGGCGAGCGCACCCATGACACCCTCGCGCATGAAGGAGATCTGGGACGTGCCGGACGACTTCGACGATCCGAGGGCGCGCTATTCGATTCATGTGGGACGCGGCATGGGGCGCGAAACCGGGTACCGGGTGGTGGAGCAGCAGTTCCTGAATCCGGGCGAAGTGCGCCTGGTGTTGGACTTGGAGGATGGGGATGGTGGCAGCCACCGCACCGAACAAACTCTCGTTCAGCGGGACGGGCGCTGGCGAGTCAAGCCCGTGGCCATCGAACGCCTGCCGGATCCCCAACCGGAGCCAGCCGAAGGCCGGTAGGGTGGGGCGCCACGTCCCGGCCAACGAACTGCCGCCATTCCTGGTGGGTCCTGAGCTCGGTCTCAGCACTCGGCATCCTTCGGGATGCCGACCTCCTGTGTGGTCGACGTGACTTTCAAGATCTCCGCCAGCTTGCGGGACTGCCTGTCCTGGACTTTCACCTTCCGCCTTCAGCCGGACTCGGCGGACGGAGCCGGCGAGCCACCTTGCGTCGCGCTTCGGGGGGCTTTTCAGGATCACCATCTTCGGCCGCATTCATCGCATCGTGCGGCACGCCCTACCTGGCCGGCTTGCTGCCGGTGTAGCCGAGCAGGTGCCGTTCCTTGATGCGCTCCGCGACTTCGCGCGGGACCATTGTCTCCCACGACGGATCGCCTTTCTGCAGCCGCGACAGGACCGCGCCGGAAAAGATCGGCAGGTACTCCTGGTGGAACTCGCGGATCGACTGGATGAAATGATTCTCGATGAGGTAGCCGTACAGGTGACGCAGGTGCGGTTCTACCAGCAGATTGCCGGCCGTGATGATCGAGCCGGTCACCGGATCGCGATACGGATAGACGTAGATCTTCAGCTCGTTTTTGAAGAGGCGTCCGAACGACTCGAGAATGCCGCCTTCGAGGTCCGCATAGTATTTCTCGTCGAAGATCTCGCGCAGGCTGGGAAGTCCCATCACCAGTCCAATGCGCGCCTTGGTGTAGCGGAACAGGTAAGCGGCGAGGCGATGGTACTCGCCGTAGTTCGAAATGAGCACCGTCTTGCCCACCGTTCCGAGCAGGTCGATGCGCTCGAGGAAATCGGACGGATCGATGGTGCCGCCGGCCACGAGGTTCTTGAGCGTCATCTCCATCAGCACCAGGAGATCCTCACCGCGCACGCCGGGCTCCTGGACGAACTGCGCCTGGGCGCATTGCAGCATGTCGAGCGTGACCAGGGTGGGCGGCCGGAACGAGCCGCGTTCGACGAGGATGTTCTTCTTGTAGAGCACCTCGGAGGCCTGCACGACGTCGCCGTCGGAGGTGAACATGGCCGCGTTGGTGAGTCCGAGGTGCACGAGGTGGAGGCTCACCAGACGGTTGTCGCTCCCCGGGAAGGCGGGTCCGCTGAGCTTGGCCATGTCGACCTCCACGCGGTCGGGCCCGAGGTCGTCCCGCAGCGCGCGCAGAAAGGCCTGCCAGTCGTGGGCCAGGTAGAGGGCGGCGTGGATCAGGTTGACCCCCATGATGCCGAGCGCCTCCTGTTGCTGGATGTTTTCGCGGTCCAGCATGCGCAGGTGGATGATGACCTCCGAGGGCGGGCTGCCGGGCGCGTGTTGGAAGCGCACGCCGAGCCAGCCGTGGCATTCATCCCGACGCTGGAAGCTCTGCGCCGCGACGGTGTCGGCGAAGACGAAGAACCGTGTCG
>CAZYJB010001005.1:0-2187 GCA_964647675.1 uncultured Verrucomicrobiota bacterium
ATATCGCCGTCCTCAAGGCCGAACGCGCGTTGCTCGCGCGGCCCGAGCGCATCGTGATCTCGCCCGGACCCTGCTCCCCGCGCGAGGCCGGAATGTCGAACGCCATCATCCGCGAGTTCGGCCCGCACGTCCCGGTGCTCGGCGTATGCCTCGGACACCAGTGCATCGGCCACACCTTCGGCGGTGAGGTGGTCGTGAACTACCGCATGATGCACGGCAAGACCTCCCTCATCCGGCACACGGGAAAAAGCGTCTTCGCCGGCGTCCCCGATCCCTTTACCGCCACGCGCTATCATTCCCTGGTCGTGAAGCGTGAAACGCTGCCCGACTGCCTCGAGATCACGGCGTGGTGCGACGAGGACCCGAACGAAATCATGGGGCTCCGGCACACGTCGCATCCCATCCACGGCGTGCAGTTCCATCCGGAGAGCATCCTGACCCAGGAGGGCCGGCGCATGATCCGGAATTTCCTGGATCTCTGACGGCCCATGCGCGTCCGGTTCCTCCTCGGCCGCGCCGGCAGCGGCAAGACCACGCGGTGCCTCGAGGGCATCCGCGCGGAACTGGAGCATTCCCCGGACGGACCGCCCCTGCTGCTGCTCGCGCCCAAGCAGGCCACTTTTCAGCTCGAGCGCATGCTGCTGGAGCACGGCACCGTACGCGGCTGGACGCGGCTGCAGATCCTGTCGTTCGACCGTCTGGCGTCGCAGGTGCTCGG
The DNA here is from genome assembly GCA_964647675.1 of uncultured Verrucomicrobiota bacterium. Taxonomy (GTDB): domain Bacteria; phylum Verrucomicrobiota; class Verrucomicrobiia; order Limisphaerales; family CAIMTB01; genus CAIMTB01. The sequence continues at coordinate 719 of CAZYJB010001005.1, forward strand.
GGAACGGGGCCCCGACCGTCTCCTTACCGAGGAGGGCCGCATCATGGTCCTGCGCGCCCTGCTGCGCCGCCATCGCGACGAACTCCGGCTCTTCCGTGCCGCGGCGCGGCTCACGGGCTTCGCGCGCGAGGTCTCCACCATGCTGCGCGAATTCCAGCAGCACCGCGCCGGCCCCGCACGCCTCCTGGAAACCGCGACGCAACTCGAGGACGGCAGCCCGCTGGCGCTGAAACTCGGCGACCTCGCGCTGCTCATGCGGCGCTACCAGGAATGGCTGCACGAACGCGGGCTGCACGATCCGGATTCGCTGGTCGCTCTCGCCGCCGAGGCGCTCCAGCAACCCGGGACGCGGTTCGATCCCGCCGGCCTCTGGCTCGACGGTTTCGCAGAGATGACGCCCCAGGAAATCGATCTCCTGCGGGCCGCCGCCCAACGCTGCGCGCAGGTGACAGCCGCCTTCTGCCTCGACCCGGGCCTCCGCGGAGACGCTGCCTGGAGTTCGCCTTGGACGGTCGTGCAGCAGACGCACCGGCGCGTGCACCAGGCCTTCGCCTCGCTCCCAGGCGCGGTTGTCGAAACGGTGATTCTCGGCGGGGACGCTGCGCCGGGCCGCTTCACCGCCAACCCGTCCCTCTCCCGGCTCGAGCGGCAGTGGATCGTGCCCACCCCGGCCGTGAATGCGGAGGCCCCCGACCCGGCCCTGGACACCCTTCCCGCGGTGCGTTGCGTCGCCTGTGCCGACGCGGAAGCCGAGGCCGAGGTGGCGGCCCGCGAGATCTGCCGGACCGTGCGCGCCGGCGCGCGCTACCGCGATGTGGCCGTGCTCGCGCGTTCGCTCGAATCCCACCACGCCGCCCTGGAGCGCGTGTTCATCCGCTACGGGATCCCCTATTTCCTCGACCGCCGTTCGCCGCTCTCCCACCACCCGCTGGCCGAGTTCATCCGCAGCACTCTGCGCCTCGCCGCCCTGGGCTGGCAGCACGAGGACTGGTTCGGGGTGCTCAAGACCGGGCTGGCCGGTCTCCCCGAGCACCTCGTCGACTCCCTCGAAAACGAGGCGCTCGCCCTGGGCTGGGATGCCGCCTTCTGGCACAGCGCTTCGACCGATTCCCCTCCTGCCACGTTGGAAGAGCGGACCGGGCCGGTCGCGATCGTCGTTCTCGCCTTCGAACGGTTCGTCGACCGCGTCGGCGTGGAGCCCGATGCCCGCATCCTGGCCACCGCAATGCGACGACTCTGGGTCGACCTTGGCGTCCACCAAACCCTGGATGACTGGATCGCCGCCGGGGGGGAGCTGACTTCGAGCGGAGCCTTCCTTCACCGTACGGCGCGCGAAGAGATCGAGGCCTGGCTCGACAACGTCGAACGCGGCTTCGCGCACGACGCCATCCCGCTCGCGGAATGGCTGCCCATCCTCGACGCCGGGCTGTCGGCCCTCACCGCCGGCGCGATCCCACCCGCCCAAGACC
>CAZYJB010001006.1:0-2179 GCA_964647675.1 uncultured Verrucomicrobiota bacterium
GATGCCTTCTGGGTGGCGGCGCGCGAGGGCGTCTTCCGCGTGGCGTCAGTGGCCGGGACCTGGCAGTCGCAACCCATCGCGCGTGCCGGCGCAGGAGGAACGCCTGAATTTGCCGGCGCGGGCGAAGTCCGACTCGGACGCGGCGCCGCGGGTGCGCGCGTCGTGGCCACCATCGAGCCGATGCACGGCCACCAGGTCGCGGTCTACCAGCGCGGTGCGTCGTCGGCACCCGACTCCCTGTGGCAACGCACCGTGCTCGATGACACGCTGATCGACGGACATGGCCTCGCGTGCGCGGACTTTCTCGGACTGGGCCGCGATCAGGTGGTGGCCGGATGGCGTGCGATGAACCGGCCGGGAGCCCGGGTGGGCATCCGGTTGTACGTGCCGCCCGCCGCACCGGGCGCGGCGTGGTCGCGCCAGGTGATCGATGACAACGCCATGGCGACCGAAGATCTCCAGGTGTTCGACGCCGACGGCGACGGCGACATGGATCTCGTTGCGGCCGGGCGCGCGACGAAGAACCTGGTCTTGTACGTCAACGAAACGGCGCGCTGAGCGTCGCGCAGCGTCGGTCGCTACTCGGCTCTCCAACGATACCAGCGCACGGGTGGCGGTTTGGATCCCAACGAATCCAGGTGCACGGACCGTATCTGCGTCGGCCGCAAGCGCACCAGATCCTGCCAGTCCACGAGATTGGGGGAGGTCTGGATCTGGTAGGTCGTTCCAGGAATGCCGGTGAGGCGGAGTTCGAACGCCGATCCCGCCGCGAACCGGGAACCGAGAAGCCCCTCGCGCACCAGACGCACCGAACGAACGGGCAGCTCGAGATTCCCGGCGGACAGTCGCAGATCGGCGCCGGAGTTCTGCCCGTTGAGAAAGCGTGCGCGGTGCAGGCGGAAGGCCGCCGTTCGCCACTGACGGGTGCCGTGAAGGCGCACGTTCTCCGTGGGCGAGTAGGCGCCCTGGAACGGTGCTGAAACGTCGGAGCCATCGAATTCGATGACCAGGTTGCCGGGAGCCGCGTCGAAGTACTCCACCAGCGCGCGAACGGTCATCTCCGGAGCCCATTTGAACGAGTCGTCGACCCGCAGGTAGAGGTAACGATTCGGGTAGGGCGAGGTGTCGAGAACGCGGCACTCGACCGCGTCAACCATCGCCGCGCGCGTGGGGCCGTCGGGATTGTCGATGGCGATCAATCCGGTCGCGACGCTGTTGGTCCCCAGGTGCACTTCGACCACGGTGTGGTCCGTATAAGGTCCCGTCTCGCGCGGCGGCACGATGCCCGCCTTGAACAGGTCCGCGTACCTGCGATTCAAGGCGAGGTAGGTGCGTCCGTACTCGCGCGAGGCCGCGATGTCGGTGCCCTCGTGGTACTCGTTCCACGTCTCGATGAAGACGAGGTTCGAAGGACGCCGCAGGAACCGCAACCATTGGCGCTCGAAGAACGCGCCGTCCTCGCGCGGAACCACCAGCGGCGTGCGACCGGGAACGGCGGAGTGGTCGTATCCGGGTCCGAGGGAGGCGACGCCGGGGTTGCGAAGGCCCAACGCGCCACCCCACGCATAGACGTTCTCCGTCGTCACGTTCCACGACACCTCGCGCACCACATACGGAACGCGACCCGCGAAATCCCGGGCGAAGCTCGACTTCAGGAAGTCGATGCAGGACTGGTCGTGCTTCGCGGCAAATGACGCGGCGTAGAGGAAGATCACGGGCTGTCCATCGATCATGGCCCAGTGGCGCGGCGGCACGAGTGAATAGAAATCCCGCACGGTCTCGTAGAACCACTGTCGCCCGCCCGGCGTGGTGAGGTCGATGGGCGCTCCGCCAGCTCCATGAAAGGTCAGGGTGCTGGTGTCGTAGAAGAGGCCGAGGCGCGGGACCAACCGGCCCTCGGCGACCAGTGCCTCGCGCGCGGCCACGAGCGGCGGCAGCCCGGAGTAACTCCACGGGTGCTGGGTCACAGAAAGGCCGGGCCGGCGTTGCGACGGATCGCCCCAGTACACGGGCAGCAGGACATCAATGCCTGCCTCCGCAGCATCCAGCAGTTGCTGCCGATGCCAGGACGCCGAGCGATACGAGAATCCAGTGACGGTGGGCGGATGGTCGGTCAGCGCATCCGATCCATCGGGGTTCACGAGGTGTTCGCCGGAGAACACGTCGTACCAGTAAAAAT
>CAZYJB010001007.1:0-2176 GCA_964647675.1 uncultured Verrucomicrobiota bacterium
GCCCGCGGGATCGACCTTCGCGGCGGAGGACAACATCATCATCGGCAATGTGGCGTTCTACGGCGCCACCGGTGGGGAAGCCTACGTGCGGGGCATGGCGGGTGAGCGGTTCTGCGTGCGCAACTCGGGTGTCCATGCGGTCGTGGAGGCCGTCGGCGATCACGGGTGCGAGTACATGACCGGCGGTACGGTCGTGGTGCTGGGACCAACCGGCCGCAATTTCGCGGCCGGCATGTCCGGCGGCGTGGCCTACCTGCTGGACGAGACCGGCGATGCTCCGCTGCGCTGCAACAAGTCCATGGTCTCGGTCGGCGCCGTGACCGAGCCGGAGGAGATCGCGACGTTGCGCACGATGATCGAGCGGCACGTCCGGTGCACGCGCAGCGAGCGCGGCCAGGCGGTGCTGGCGAACTGGGATGTCATGGTGACCAAGTTCGTGCGCGTCATGCCCAACGACTACCAGCGCGTGCTGAAGTCGGTGCGCGAGGCGCAAGGCCGCGGCCTTTCAGGCGAGGAGGCCATCAATGCGGCCTTCGAGCAGAACGTGCGCGATGTGTCGCGCATCGGCGGCGGCTGAGGCCGTCGGGATCGCACTCACCTGCAACCATTCAACGGACCGAATTCTTTTTTCACGGGAAAGCCGACTTAGCATGGGAAAGCCGACTGGATTTCTTGAGTACGCGCGGGAACTGCCGCTGGACCGATCTGCCCTGGAGCGGATCAAGGATTGGAACGAGTTCCATGAACACATGCCGGAGGAACGGCTGCGGACGCAGGCGGCCCGCTGCATGGATTGCGGGGTGCCGTTCTGCCACACCGGCACGCTGATCTCCGGCATGGCATCCGGGTGCCCGATCAACAACCTGATACCCGAGTGGAACGACCTGGTTTACCGCGGCCTTTGGCAGGAAGCGCTCGAGCGTTTGCATAAGACGAACAATTTCCCGGAGTTCACCGGGCGCGTCTGTCCGGCGCCCTGCGAGGGATCGTGCGTACTCGGGATCAACGAGCCGGCGGTCACCATCAAGAACATCGAGTGTTCGATCATCGATCGCGGTTGGGAAGAGGGCTGGGTGCAGCCCGAGCCGCCCACACGCCGCACCGGCAAGCGCGTGGCGGTGGTGGGTTCCGGTCCGGCCGGCCTCTCCGCGGCGGCGCAGTTGAATCGTGCGGGGCATTGGGTGCGCGTCTATGAGCGCGCCGACCGCCCCGGCGGCCTGCTCATGTACGGCATCCCGAACATGAAGCTCGACAAGACCGCAGTGGTGGCGCGCCGTCTCGACGTCCTGAGCAAGGAGGGCATCGAGTTCCACTGCAATATCGAGGTCGGCCGGGACATCACCGCGCGCGAGCTGCTCGACAACAACGACGCGGTGGTCCTGTGCACGGGCGCGACCAAGCCGCGCGACCTGCCCATCGAGGGCCGTTCGCTGGCGGGAATCCATTTTGCGATGGAGTTCCTCACCGCCAACACCAAGGCCGTTCTGGCTGGCGAGGCGCCGGCGATCTCCGCGGCAGGCAAAGATGTGGTGGTGATTGGCGGCGGCGACACCGGCACCGATTGCGTGGGCACCTCCCTCCGCCACGGCTGCCGCAGTCTGGTGCAGGTCGAGATCCTGCCGCGGCCGCCGGAGTCCCGGGCCGCGGACAATCCGTGGCCGGAATGGCCGAAGACCTACAAGATGGATTACGGCCAGGAGGAGGCGGCGGCGAAGTTCGGCGCCGATCCCCGCGTCTACCTGACCACCGCCAAGAAATTCATCGCCGACGACCAGGGGCGGCTTTCCGGAGTGCACCTGGTGAACATCACCTGGAAGAAGAACGACAAGGGTGCCTTCGTCCCTGAGGAAGTGGTGGGCACCGATCGCGTGGTGCCCGCCCAACTGATCCTGCTCGCCATGGGGTTCCTCGGACCCGAGCAGCCTCTGCTGGAGCAGCTCGGCGTGGAACGCGACCCGCGGTCGAACGTGCGTGCCGAGTATTCGCGGTATCAGACCAGCCTTCCCAAAGTGTTTGCGGCGGGTGACTGCCGTCGTGGCCAGAGCCTGGTGGTGTGGGCGTTCAACGAGGGACGCGGCGCCGCACGGGAAGTGGACCGCTGGCTCATGGACGGCACGCAGTTGCCTTAGAGGCTGTCGGGAAACGCGGACCGGCGCTGCCGCGAGGGATTCTGGCG
>CAZYJB010001008.1:0-2169 GCA_964647675.1 uncultured Verrucomicrobiota bacterium
AAGCCGCCGATGAGACCCATGCCGTAGAGCTGCCCCGCCTTCTCCTCGAAACGGCCCGGATCCTCGAACTGCCCTGATCCAACGGACCCATGCGGAAATCATTCGACGCTTCACCTGGAGGAACGACGTGATCGAACAGGACGGACACCCGTGACGCCGTACCGTTCCACGCGCTCGCGTGTGGTTACCGCCAGGCTCCTCGGCGCCGGGATCGCCGGACTCCTGACCTCCATGATCACGCCCGCTGCCGAACCGGCATCACCCGATTTCTGGCCCACCGAACGCCAGGTGACGCGTGCCGAGCACGGGCACATTCTGACCAACACCGGCGTCTGGTCGCCGGACTCCCAGTGGATCGTCTACGACGTGCGCCCGGACCCCGCCGGCGAAGTGTTCGACGGCGAGCGCATCGAGGCCGTACACGTCGAGACCGGGGAGGTGCGCGAACTCTACCGCAGCCGGAACGGCGCGCGTTGCGGTGTCGTGACGTTTCATCCCCTGAACCGGAACGTGGTTTTCATCCATGGACCCGAGGTGCCGACGCCGGAGTGGAGCTACGGACCATCCCATCGGCAGGGCGCGCTGGTGGAATGGGATCAGCCCGGTGTGTCGCGCATGCTGGATGCGCGGGATCTCACCCCGCCGTACACCGCGGGCGCGTTGCGTGGTGGATCGCATGTGCACGTCTACTCGCCCGACGGTGAGTTGGTCAGTTTCACCTATGAAGACCACGTGCTGGCTGCACGCGGCGGCGACGGCAGCGCGGATCTGAATCAGCGTAACGTCGGCGTGACGGTGATCGGAAAGCCCGTTCGGGTGGATGCCGGTCACGCGCGCAACCACGACGGCGAATGGTTCAGCGTCCTGGTGACGCACACCACGAATCGGCCACGTCCGGGTTCGGACGAGATCCAGAAGGCGTTCGAGGAGGGATGGGTGGGAAAGTCGGGGTACCGGCGAGCCGATGGAAAATGGCAACGCCATGCACTGGCGTTCCAGGGGCATGTGGTGGGCCGGGATGGAACCGTGATTTCCGAGGTTTACCTCGTGGACCTGCCGGATGACCTGACCCGCGCGGGCGCCGAGCCGCTGTCGGGGACCGAGACGCGGCGTCCCGCACCCCCGGCGGGGGTTGAACAGCGCCGGTTGACGCGCACGGCCGACCGGCCGTTTCCCGGAGTGCAGGGTCCGCGCCACTGGCTGCGGGTTTCGTCGGACGGTGAGCGCATTGCGTTCCTGATGAAGGACGATCGTGGCGACGCACAGTTGCACACCGTGTCGCCGCGCGGTGGGGAGATCAGCCAGGTGACCCGCGTTTCCGGAGGTGTTGCGTCGGCGTTCACGTGGACCCCCGACGGCCGGCGCCTGGCGTTCCATGCGGGAGGCCAGGTGTGCGTCGTGGAGGTGGCCAGTGGCCGCACGCTCGCGCTCACGCGGCGCCGGGACGATGCGGCGGAAGGCCCGCGGCCCGAAGCCTGCGTGATGTCGCCCGATGGGAAGCGCGTGGCCTACGTGCGTCGCGTGCGTTCCGGAAGCGGCGGGGTACACAATCAGGTGTTTGTCGTGGAAGCGCCCTGAGCCGGAGGGAGTCCAGCTCAGGACCAGAGGCACCGATCCTCGACGTAGGCGGCGGAACCGTCGCGCAACCAGCCGTCCAACTGGGCGGGGTCCTTCAGTTGCTGCCCGCGCAGGCGTGGCACGACGAAGTACTGGACAGGGAGGTCGGTCAGCGCCGTGAGATCGCTCCACAGCTTTTCGAACTGGGTCACGGGAAAGATGTCCTCCTGCCCGTGGCCCCAGCGCTTCTTCACGTCCTTCAACGTGACGTAGGTGGGCAGGCGTGAGGCCAGCGCGCGCACCGCGTGGCCAATACGGGACGTTGCGTCCACATCGCCGGCGATTCCCGCGGAAACGACCTCCGCGCGCGTCAACCCGAGGAGATCCAGGAATCCGTCGATGCGGATCCAGGTCGACATGGAGTTGTAATAGCGCAGGCGGAATTCGTCCTCTTCGCGCGGCATGGCGAGGCCTTCCACCAGGCGCGGCCGGCCATTCACGCGCGCCAGGCCGCCGCCGCGGCCCTCGAGTCGACGCGGGATGACTTCAAAGCTGAGCGTGGCGCCGCGCGCGAGGTGTTCGCCGAAGACGCGCGGATCCGCATCAGCGCCG
>CAZYJB010001009.1:0-2164 GCA_964647675.1 uncultured Verrucomicrobiota bacterium
GGATCCCTTCGGATTCGGAGTCGCCAGTGTGGGAAGCGGCGGGGGCGGCGCCGCCGCGGCGGCCGATCCCGCGTCCCTGGTCGTTCAGCCGGCTGACATCAAGCTGCTGCCAGGCTTCAAGGCGGAACTGCTGCACGTAGTCCCCAAGGCCGAAGAAGGCTCCTGGGTCAGCCTGACGGTCGATCCTAAAGGCCGACTCATCGCTTGCGACCAGTACGGCGCCCTTTACCGGCTGACGCCGACTCCCATCGGATCGCCCGCACCCGCGCCCGTCGAACGGCTCAAATCGAACGTGGGCGGTGCGCATGGTCTGCTCTACGCCTTCGACAGCCTCTACGTCATGGTCAACGAGCAGAACGGCCGACAGGGCCTGTGGCGCCTGCGCGACACCGATGGCGACGATCAGTTCGATCAGGAGGTCCAGCTTCGTCGCATCGAAGGCGGCGGCGAACATGGGCCGCACGCGGTGGTCCTCGCGCCTGACGGCAAGTCCATCTACATCGCCAGCGGCAATCACACGAAGCTGCCCGAGCACATGGAACGCTCGCGCGCGGCGCGCCTGTGGGAGGAGGACCAGATTGTCCCGCGCATGTGGGACGCAAACGGGCATGCTCGCGGCATCCTCGCGCCAGGTGGCTACATCTGCCGCACCGATCCCGAGGGCAAGATCTTTGAACTCGTCAGCCACGGCTACCGCAATCAGTACGACTTCGCCTTCAACAGCCTCGGCGACATCTTCACTTTCGATTCCGACATGGAATGGGATGCCGGTGCGCCTTGGTATCGACCCACGCGCATCAACCTCGCCACCAGTGGCAGCGAAATGGGCTGGCGCTCCGGATCCGGAAAATGGCCTTCCTACTACCCCGACAGCCTGCCCGCCGTCCTCGACATCGGGCCGGGCAGCCCGACGGGCGTCGAGTCCGGCAAGGGCGCCAAGTTTCCCGCCAAATACCAGCACGCCATCTACGCCAACGACTGGACGTATGGCACGATGTACGCCATCCACCCAACTCCGCAGGGAGCTGCGTACACCGCCACGAAGGAGGAATTCGTGAGTGGCAAGCCCCTGCCCCTCACCGATCTGCTGATTCATCCTCTCGACGGTGCGATGTACTTCGCCATCGGCGGGCGCAGAACGCAGTCGGCCGTCTATCGAGTGACCTACCAGGGGAGTGAAAGCACCGCCCCGGCAGCACCACTCGTCCCGACCCCGGAGCATCAGCTCCGCCGCAAACTCGAGGCGTTGCATGACGACGGGACGGGTCCCTCCGCCGTCACCGAGGCCTGGACGGCCCTCGGACATTCCGACCGCTGGGTTCGCTTCGCCGCGCGCACGGCGATCGAACGCCAACCGGCGAGCCTCTGGGCGGACTACGTGGTCGGCGAATCCGATCCGCTTCGCGCCATCGAAGGCGCCATCGCGCTGGCGCGGGTGAAGCATCGCTCGCATCGCGACGCCCTGTTGCAACGCCTCAATCGCATCGACTTTGCGGCGCTCGACGAAGAATGGCGCCTCGCCCTCGTCCGCGCCTATCAGCTCGCGTTCATCCGCCTCGGCGTTCCCGAGGGCGATGTCCGGAAGGCGACCCTCAACCGCCTCGACGCGTTGTTCCCGGCGTCTTCGTTCGCGCTCAACCGCGAACTGGCCAGCGTGCTGATCGCCGGCGACGCGCCGTCCGCCGTGCCCAAAACCCTGCAACTGATGTCGACGGCCCGCGATGAGGAGATCCATTACGCCAGCGACGCCCTCCTCGCGCGCAATTCAGGGTATGCGACCGCCTTCAGCAAAGCCTCGGTGAGCCGCCCGAACCAGCAGCAGATCGCCTACGCTTACGCGCTGCGCGCCGCAAAATCCGGATGGACGCCCGCGCTTCGCCGCTCGTACTTCAACTGGTTCCCGCGCACCGCGCCCTGGCAGGGCGGCAACAGCTTCCGCGGTTTTCTGGAGAACATCCGCAAGGAGTCTCTCGCCCTCGTGCCCGATGAAGCGGAACGCAAGTCGCTCGACGCCCTGTCCAGCCGCAAGGACCAGGCGCCCGTCTCTCCCGACTTCGCCCCACCCAAGGGACCGGGTCAGGATTACACGGTGGACGAAGCACTCGCCCTGGTGGGACAGAAGCTTTCAGGGCGCGACTTCGAGGACGGCCGTCGTCTGTTCCAT
>CAZYJB010001010.1:0-2157 GCA_964647675.1 uncultured Verrucomicrobiota bacterium
GTCGCCGTGCTGGCCGGCTCGTGCACTCTCGGAGGCCTCGACTACACCAAGTCCACGCTAGAGCAGTCGGTCGGACAGTTCCGCGCTTCCAACATCATCGCGCGTGTCTCGCCGGTGAAGACGATGCCCAACGCGATGGCGCAGATCCTCGAGATGGATGCGAGCCAGGTTTACAACCTGCTCAAGCACGAGCAGCCACAGACGATCGCGCTGGTCACGAGCTATCTGCACGCCGACAAGAGCTCCGCGCTCCTGATGCTTCTCCCCAACGAGGTGCGCGACCAGGTGGTCGAGCGCATCGCCACCATGGCGCCGACCCCCATCGAGGTGGTGGAACGCGTGGTCGAGATGCTCAACCAGAGACTGGCCGGCCGGCAGCCCCGTGCGCTCAACCAGACGGGTGGCATCAAGAATGCCGCGGAACTCCTCAACTCGATGGAGAAGGAGACCAGCAAGGCGCTGCTGGTGACGCTCGAGGAGCGCAACCCCGAGCTCGGCGCCGCGATCCGTCAGAAGATGTTCACCTTCGAAGACCTCGCCGGCCTCGACCTGGCCGCCCTGCAGAAGGTGCTGCGCGAGGTCGAAATGCGCGATCTCGCCATGGCGCTCAAGACGGCCAGCGAGCGCGTCAAAAAGGCGCTGCTGTCCTGCATCTCGAAGCGGGCCGCCGAGACGGTCAACGAGGAGCTCGGCTTCATGGGGCCGCTGCGCCTGAAGGACATCGAGGCCGCCCAGGGCCGCATCATCGAGGCCGTGCGCCGCCTCGAAGCGGAGGGCGAGGTCGATCTCAGCAGCGCAGGTGGAGGAGGCGATGAGGTCGTCAACTGAGGTCATCCGATTCAGCCAGCCGCTGCGCGACGTGGTGCCCGGGCGCCGCGACGCGCCGGCGCGTGATTGCGACGCGGAGGTGCGGTCCGCCTTCGAACGCGGCCGTCTCGAGGGCGAGCGCGCGCTGGGCGAACAGCTCCTTCAGCAACGCAATGAGGTGCGCCAGATGTTCGAGGGCGTGATCGCCTCCCTCCAGAATTCGGTTCAACAGGTGACGCGCGATTCGGAGCAGCACCTCGTCACGCTGGCGCTCGAGATCGCGCGCAAGCTGGTCGGCGACGTCCCCGTCTCCCCGGAGATGGTCGAGGCTTCCGTGCGCGACGCCATGGCCCAGGTCGAGGAGGCCCGCGAACTGCACGTGCGTCTGCATCCGGCCGATCTCGAGCTTCTTCAGCGGACCGAATCGAATCTCCTCAAGGCACCGACCGACGGCACTTCCGTGCGATTCCAGGGTTCGTCCGAGGTCTCGCGCGGCGGATGCCTGGTCCAGACGCGCTTTGGCGTTCTCGACGCGCGCCGCGAGACGCGTTTCGAACTGCTGCGCAACTCTCTCCTCTCATGAACCCGAACCTCGGATCCGAAGCGGACGGGCCGCCGGCGCCCGTCAACCGGCTGACGGCCGCGCTGCAGCGCGTGCGCGAGACCTCCGTGGTGCGGAGCCACGGGCGCGTGGTGCAATCGATCGGCCTCGTGGTGGAATCCGAAGGTCCGCTCGCCGCGGTCGGCGAGGTGTGCCGCATCGAGTCCGCGCGGCACGACGGCCACACCCTGGCCGAGGTGGTCGGCTTCCGGAACAATCACGTGCTTCTGATGCCGCTCGGTGAGACGCACGGTATCCACCCCGGCAGCGAAGTGGTCGCCCTTGGCTCCCCCCTGCGGGTCCCCGTCGGCGACGAACTCAAGGGCCGCGTCATCGACGGCCTTGGCCAGCCCCTCGATGATCTCGGTCCGATCCGCACGGCGCAGAGCGCGTCGCTGAACCTGCTGCCGCCCCATCCGCTGCGACGCCAGCGCATCGGGCAGGTGTTCCGCACCGGTGTGAAAGCGATCGACACTTTCACCCCCTGTGGACGCGGGCAGCGCATGGGGATCTTCGCCGGGTCCGGCGTGGGCAAGTCCACCCTGCTCGGCATGATCGCCAGCGAGGCCGAGGCGGACGTGAATGTCATCGCCCTGATCGGCGAGCGTGGCCGCGAGGTGCGCGAGTTTCTCGAGAAGGACCTGACGCCGGAGGGGCGTCGGAAGTCCGTGGTGGTGGTGGCCACGTCCAATTCGCCGGCCATCACGCGGCTCAAGGGCGCCTTCGTCGCCATGGCGGTGGCGGAGCAC
>CAZYJB010001011.1:0-2152 GCA_964647675.1 uncultured Verrucomicrobiota bacterium
ACGCCGCGACTGACACACCTCGAACTTGCGTCGACGCGCGTTGATGGGCCTGGGTTCCGGGTGCTCCAGAAGCTCGGGTCGCTCAGAAGGCTTGTGCTTCGAGATGTGCCTGTCTCCGAATCCGAACTCGGAGTTCTGGCGGAGCTACCAGCGTTGATCGAACTCAATTTGGATGGAAGCGGCTTGAACGATGTGACGGCGTCGACGCTGGCGCGATGTGGAGGGCTGCAGGAGCTTGTGTTGGCCAACAACCCGATCACGGGCAGGACGTTGGGCGATCTGACTCACCTGCCGTTGAAGCATTTGGACCTTAGCGGGACTGGTGTGGGAGACGTGGCGGTCGAGGCGCTTCAGGCGATACGGACCCTTGAAAAGCTAGATCTTCAAGAAACACTGGTGTCAGAAGCGGCCGTCGCGAAACTCGAGCAAGCGCTGCCTAACCTGTCGGTCACGCGGTGACACGAGAGGGGAATCGCGTGATTCCGGAAGGGCAATCCTTGCCGAGGCTGCGGAGCACTCGTCTGTCCCTGCGTGCCCGTTCCGCGGCCTTCTCGCCGGGAACCGGCGAGCTGGGAAAGCCATGCGCAGCCGGGCAGGGCGCTCGCCACTCATTGCTGGCAGGAAGAGATCCCACAGGCATCCGGTGTGTCCAGTACAGTCCAGTCGGGGGCGTTGCTTTTGATCGGTGCGGCTGACAGGGTGCGGGGCGGCGTTCCAAGAATTGCGCGTTCGGCGAGAACCCGTGCCTGCCCATGTCCGAGTTGCCCGAATTCCGAGGTCCCACCGTTCCCGAAACCGGGGGTGAGGAGGATCGTGAACCGTCACGCGCGCTGCGCGTCGAGTTGGCGACGCGTGTCTTCGTGGAGTCGTTGCACTTCCGTTCGGGCGACGAGGCGACGGCCGCGGCGAGCATCGTGACGCTGTTCGCGGGCGCCCGCGAGTTGTTGAAGAAGCATCCGCGCGCGGTGGCTTTCGAGGCGGTGACGCTGGTGCTCTTGAACCGCGTGGTGCGCCGCAACACGGCGCGCTGGCATCGCTGGATCGAGGACGGCGCGTTTGCCAACGAGCTCCCCCGCCGCCGGTTCCGGCGTGAGTTGCAGGTCTTGCAGGCGAACGTGGCACCGTTTTGCGCTGCCTTCGACGCGCTCAGCCGCTGTCAACCCATCCCGGCCGACGCCTTGGCAAGCATCCGGAAATGGGCGGGGACCACCGGCGCGGTCGCGGATCTGGGGCCGGCGCTGGCGGCGCGCTTGTCGACCCTGGTGTCGTTTTCGCAATCGACCGTACCGGGTCGCGCAGTACGCGCGGGCGATGTCGAAGCGGCCGAGCATCGCGAGATTCTCGCGCGGCGTCGGCTGCTGGGCGTGCTCCGGCCGGGGGATGCGGCGGGGGATGGCGGTCCGCTGATGGACGCGACAGCCTTGTGCCTGTCGGGCGGCGGTATTCGCTCGGCGACGTTTTGTCTTGGGGCGGTGCAGGCACTGGCGCGGCGCGGGCTGCTGCCGCAGATCGACTATCTGGGGACGGTCTCGGGAGGAGGTTACGTGGGCAGCTTCCTCACCTGTTTTCTGGGGACGCACCGCGAGTCGGTCGCGAAGACCGCGGGTGCGGGGGTGGCGGTGCCGGCGGCTTCCGCGGGCGAGGCGCGGGCGCGGGTGACGCGCGAACTGCTGTCCGATGCCGGAACCGAGCCCGCCGGGATTCGGCACCTGCGCAACAACAGCAAGTACCTGCTCAACGGCGGGCTTTGGGGACGCCTGATGATCTTTGGGCTGCTGGCCGGTGGGGTGGCGTTGAACCTATTGCTCATCCTGCCGTGGCCCGTGTTGGCGGGCGTGGTCCTGGCCGCGCTGGCGCACCTGGGATTCTGGGGTGGAGCAGGGCTGGTGGGGGCCGTTCCGGGAATGGAGCCGGCAACCCTGGCCGCCGGCTGGGCGACGGGCGCGGGCGCAATGCTCGCGCTGGCGTCCGTGGTGTTTGCCGTGGCGTGGTTCTTCCTGCCCGCCGTCGGTTCGCTGACCTTTGGCGCGAAGCCCTTCACCGCCAGGGCGCAGACGCGCGTCCTGTGGGAATCCGGCACCTTGCTCGCGGCGTTGGCGGCCCTCGGCGCGCTGGCGGTCTATGGCGTGCCAGCCGTCGTGTGGGCCTGGCG
>CAZYJB010001012.1:0-2145 GCA_964647675.1 uncultured Verrucomicrobiota bacterium
CACCTATACGATCCGTGTCGGTTCCATCCGCCAGTATCACATCTTCACGCCGCCCGGACAGCCTTCCGTCACCCAGGTGCCTACCGGGGTGCAGGCCGGCATGTCCTACGACCTCAACGTCTCGCTGCAGCGGCACCTCGCCAGCACCACGGCAATCGCGCTGAAGGACAAGATCATCACCGTCGTCGAGGGCGCCGGAGCCGGACAGACCGCGGTCATCACGAACTACGACGCCGAGACCCGCACGTATTCCCTGGACCGCCTTTGGACGGTTCCGGTGAACGCGACCAGCCGGTTCGAGATCTCCTACGATGTCACGAGCGAGTTCCCGAATTACGCGCCGGTTCTCGACACCTATTCCATCGTGTTGTCCGGCCGTCCCACCGCCGACGTGGTGGTGGATGTGTTGCCGCGTCCCACGCGCACCTACCATTCCGAGCTCGCCTTCGATCCGGATGCCGCGTTCGGCCAGAATGAGGCGGTACAAGTGCGGGTGTCGGCCAGCCAGGCCATCCTGCGGTTCAGTGGCACGCCCGAACTCGGTGAGACTTATCGCGTGGTGCTGACCAGCGCCGACCTGAAGACGGTTCAGACCTTCGAACGCGCCTACGGCACTGGTTTCACCACCCTGGCGAACATCGTCGGCGATCTGCGCAGCCAGATCGAGGCGTCGGGCAACTTCTCCACCGTCGCGCTCAGCGCGACCCAGTTCCTGGTGAAGTCGGATGCCGCGGGTCAGACGCTCGTGAACGGCTCGTCCCTGCCGCACACGGCCACGTCGTCATCGGTGGCGCTCGGCGGCGCGGTGCGTGCGGGCGAGGTCTGGATCCTCAATGCCGGCGGCTCCACGGTCACCCATGCGGCGACCGGGACCGAGTCGATGAACGACATCGCCATCGCGCTGGCCGCAGCCCTGCCGTCGGATGTCTTCCAGGTGACGCGTACCGGTTCGACGCTCGCGGTTTCGCGGCTGGACGGCACGGTGTTCGAGACCTCCGCCGCCGTTCAGGCTGTGAACGCCTTTGTGGACGTCGAGGTTTCGGGTGCAAGCGCCGGACAGTTCGATCTCAGCGGCACCCCGGGCACCGTGTCGGGTCTCTGGAAGACCGCGATCATCGAACTCGGCGGCGAAGCGGTGGTGGGCGAAACCTGGAGCCTCAGCGTGGCCGGCGGCGCGCCCGCGGTGCACGCCGTGACCTATGGCCAGACCCTGGCTCAGATTGCCTCGGGACTCGGTCGCAGTCTGAGCTCTTCGCTGGGGAACGCATACAGCATCACGGTCCTTGGACGCGTCATTTCCATCAGCCAGCGCACGGGGGGCCAGTTTGCGGTGGCGGCCACGATCTCTCCGGACAGCGCGGTCTCGGGCGAGGCCGTGCCGCAACTCGTATTCAACGCCACCAATTGGAACGTGCCGCAGACGGTGACGGTCGTCGCGGTGGATGACCACGTGCTCGACGGACAGGACGCCCTCGTCTTCGCGCCATTCGAACAGCGCATCAACGCGATCCGCGGTCCGCTGTTCATCGACGGCGCGGCGCGTGTGGGCGAGGAACGCTTCCTCAACAATCCCTTCCGGCTGCCGGGCGAGACCAACTATCCCATGCCCGATGGGTTCATCGCGTCCTTCCTGGTAAACGGCCTCAGCGCACTGTTGCATGATCCCTGGGCGACGCACACCAGCCGCACGCTCGGCGAGGAGCGGCCCGGGTTCGATCCGCGCACGAACGACTTCCTCTACGGACTGACCCTCCTCGACGAGCCGCTGGTAGGCGCCGAGGTGGATATCCGCCAGGCGGCAGAACTGCTGAATATCCTGACAGTCAGCGTCAAGGATCCGGCCGGTTTTGATCCCGTCTTCTCATACACCGGATCCACCGGGCAGGCCGTGTTCAGCGGTGTGCCGGTTCAGACCGAGGCGGAGAACATCCGCTGGCACGAACTTCAATTGACGTTCAGCGGCCTGGTCAGGGCAGACGAGCGCTGGACGCTGCGTCTCGATGGCGTGGACTACCTCGCGGACGCCGCGGTGGAAGGTGCGTCCATGCTCGCGATGGTGGAACGGCTGCGCGAGCAACTGCCGGCGCGGTTCCAATCGGCCTTCGTCACCAGCGTGCTGAGCAACCGACTCATCCTGCGCGATCC
>CAZYJB010001013.1:0-2143 GCA_964647675.1 uncultured Verrucomicrobiota bacterium
GGGAGAGAAGCGCAGGCCGTCGGGCGGACGGGAGTAGGGAAACGCGTTGGTTCTTTCGAGGCGCGCGTCGGGGGTGCCTTCGGGACCCCGCCGGAGTTCGATCACGCCCCCGCCTATGGATCGCTCATGCTCCTCCGAGGACCGGCCCACGGCCAGCAGGGTGCCCGTGGGATCCCAGGCCAGAGCCGACACGTTCCCGGGTAGCTGAAGAAGCTGATCACCCGCGCGGGGATCGACAGCGAGCAGGCGAAGGGTGTGATGGGTGGCGACCGCCGCGAGGCCGGTGCGGGGCGCGAGGGACAGGCGGGGCTCGGAGTCCTCGGGCAGGGAAAGGAGAACGCGCGCGGGGCGCGTGGGGGATTCGACGAGTTCCAGCGCTCCCCCCGCCCAACGGAGAACGCGCGGGGAGTCCGGATCGCCTGCCATCGCCTTCACGGTTCGGTCCGCCCCGGAGCCGGCAAGTCGCGTCGTGATCTGCCAGTCCGCGGACTCGAGCAGTCGCCCGTAGGCATTCGCGAGTCGGATCCGATCACCATCGGTTCGCTGCTTTGCAGCGCCCGCGGACGTGAGGATTTCGCCGGCGGCCTCGAGGTTGCCCAGGCCCGGGCTCCGGACCAATGCCTCCAGTCGGCTGATCGTGTCCGAGAGTTCGAGTCGCTCGGCGTCCGCCCTGGCCCTCGCCACCTGGCGCGACTGAATCCAGGCGTAGCCGCCGACGCCGCCCAACAGCAGGAGAACCGCGCTGGCGAGCAGGGCGGTTCGGATCACACCACGGCGGTAGGCGGCCTGCTCGCGGGCGGCGAGTTCGTGGCGTCGCCGGCGCTCCGCCTCGCGACGGGAAGGAAAGGCGCGCAGGCTGGTTGCGAGTTCGCCCGCGCTCGACCAGCGCCGCTCGGGTGCCCCGGCCAGACAGCGTTGCAGGTCCTCGCGCAGGAGCGGTTCGCCGACCCGGCTGGCCCAGTCCGCGGGGTCCAGGGCGGCGTCCAGATTGCCGACCGTGAGCTGCCACAGCACCACGCCCAGGCTGTAGATGTCGGAACGGGCGGTCGCGGCGTGCCCTTCGAGGACTTCGGGCGCGAGGTACTTCAGCGTACCCGCAAACTCGGCGTGTTGCAGGTCGCTGACTGAATGCGTGAATCCGTACCGGTAAACGCCCCCAAGCAGCGGCTCGGTCAGGAGTTGGCCCAACCCGAAGTCCGCGACGACCACATGGACGGGCGGCGTTCCTTCCGAAACCTCCAGGGAACGGACGAGCAGGTTCGCGGGCTTGACGTCGCGATGGAGGATGCCGGCCTCGTGCGTGCATTGGAGGGCTTCCGCGGCTTGCGCGATCACCTCGAGCCGTACGTCCAAGGGCACCGAGTCCAGTCCCTGCGGCTGCGATGCCGCCCAGGTGGGCAGATCGCACGCCTCCTGATGATCCATCATCAGGTACCAGGGCGGTTCATCGAGCGAGACTTCGTGGAGTTGGACGAAGTGCGGGTTGCGCCCGATGCGCTCCTTGAGCAGCCGGAACAACGTGAACTCGCGCTTCAGCGTGCGTGCCTTCTCCTCGGTGCTGCAGAACTTAAAAACCCGCCGCTCGCCGAGATCGAGGTGGCGGCCCGACCAGACCTCCCCCGTGCCACCTTCGCCCAGCTTCTCGCCGAGCTGCCAGCGCGTGCCAGGGACCAAAGCGTCGGCCACTGGCCACCAGAGCGCCGGCGCCGTCCGGGCTGCGGCCGTGCGCTCCGCCAGCACGGTGGCGATGCGCGACAACGCGCGCCCCAGGGAGGCCACCGAGTAGAAGCGCTCGGCAGGATCCCGGCGCGTGGCTTGCGTGACCACTTCGTCGAGTTCGATCGGACACTCCGGAAACGCCGACGCCAGCGTGGGCACCGGCGTCTCGAGGATTGTGCGCCGCAGATCGGCGAAGGTGGCGTCCGGCGGCATCTCCACCAGCCTGCGCTCGGTCAGCACCTCGAACAGCACCGCGCCAAGCGCGTAGACGTCGACGCTCTCGCCGCTGCGGAAATCACGATCCCGCCCCGTGAACTGCTCCGGCGCGGCATATTGCGGTGTGCCGACAAATCCCGAGATCTCTTCGTGGTCCTCCCGCCCGACCAGCCGGGCGATGCCGAAGTCGAGCACCACCGGTCGTCCG
>CAZYJB010001014.1:0-2143 GCA_964647675.1 uncultured Verrucomicrobiota bacterium
GTCCGGAGGATCCGTCGGTGGCCATGGCCCGCGCCGGACTGCTGCTGATCACCGGCGAAGACGATGCCGAAGCCCTGCGACTCACCATGACCGCCTTCCAGCGGCTGCCCGATCATCCCGCCGTGCGTCTGAACCACGCCTTCGCGCTGGTGCGCAACCGGCGGGCCGACGACGCCGCACTCGTGCTCGCGGACCTATCCACCAACCGTCTTCCCGCCGACCTCGCGGTCCAGTACGACCTCGCGCGCGCCGAGATCGCCCAGGCGCAGGGACGGCTTCCTGAATCCCGCGCCGCGGCCGAGCGGGTCTCGGAAATCGGGCTCTTCCCAACCCAACGCGATCGCCTCGCGCGCCTGCGCGGCCGCGCCACCGCAACCGATCCTCAACCATGACCATGGATCCCCATCCGCGCTCCCCGACCGGACGCCGCTTCACCTGGACCTGGCGTGCCGGATCGCGCCCGGGCGGCGGCGGTTCCTCGCCGGCGACGGAGCCACCTGCCAGCACCGTGTCGCACGTGCGCAACTTTTTCCTGCGCGCGATCAGCACCGCGGTAGGGGTCTTCCTGGCCACGCAGATCGTGCCAGGCATCGAATGCCGGACCTGGCAGGGCCTCGTCGCGGTGGCGCTGCTGCTCGGATTGTTCAACGCCTTCGTGCGCCCGCTGCTGCTGGTGCTGAGCCTGCCGCTGCTGGTGGTGTCGCTCGGCCTCTTCCTCTGGGTGATCAACGCAGGCCTCCTCTCGCTCGCCGCGTATGTCGTGAAGCCGTTCACGGTCGCGAGCTTCTGGTCCGCGCTCGGCGGGGCCGCCGTGATCAGCGTGGTCTCCGTGATCGGCAACCTGCTGCTCGGCGTCCGCCGCCGGCCCGCCGCCGTGTCGCCCCATCGCTCAGGCCCCCCCCAGCGACCGCGTGATCCGCCAGGCGGAAACGGTCCGGTGATCGACGTGTGACCCCCGCGACGGCCGGCCCGCGACTGCTGCGATCTCAATCCATCCGCCGATAGCTCGCGCGCTGGGTGGGGATTCCCTGCTTCAGGAACTCGCGCTCGAAGTCGGTGGTGACCGCGATGAGTTCCGATGGGGGATCCACCCGCTCGAATCCGGTCGCGCCCGCAAAAACCGTCGTCATCTGCTCGAAGTATTCGACGTTATCCGTGCGCAGGTGCACGCACGCGCCGGGCGCGAGCGCCATGCGCGCGAGGGCGGGAAAGCGCTCGTTCACGAGGCGGTTCTTGTGGTGCCGCCGCTTGGGCCACGGATCGGGGAAGTAGACGTGCAACGCGCCCACCGACGCCGCGGGCAACAGGTGCTCGAGGCAGTAGGAGGCCTCGATGCGGAGGCCTCGCACGTTGACCAGTCCAGCCCGCTGCGCCTTGCGATCAATCTTCCGAACGCGGCCCAGGAGGCGCTCCACACCGATGAAATGCCGACCGGGATGCGCGCGCGCCCAGGCGATCAGGAAGGATCCATCCCCGGCCCCCAACTCGACTTCCAAGGGAGCGGCGCCACCGAACATGGCGGCCAGATCAAGACGTTCAAACCAGGACGCCGGCTGGTACAGGAACCGGCCGTCTTCGACGGGTCCCGAGGCCGATGGCATCGCGCTCGCGGCGACGACCAGACCGGCCGACCCTGAGGTTTCAGACTTCAGGTTCGGACTCGGCGACGAAAAAGGCGGTGGAGGCGGAGTAGCCGTGGACATAGTTGCGACCGCCTACCGGACCAATCTCTCCGTTGCAGAACAATCCCGCCACCGGCAGGGGCGCACCGAGGCCCGTGTGCACGAGTTGCGCGTCGTGATGGGGATGCCCGAACAGCCGGCTACCACGCCCGGCACAGGTAAACAGGCACGCCGCGATGACGCGGCTTGGATTGAGACGCTGCCGCGCGCTGGAGAGCACCGACGAGAGCTCCTCATCAGCCGCCGACCGGTCGCGGAACTGGAACTGCAGGGTCTGTCCGACGCGCACTCGCGCGCCGACCGCCACCACGCCGCTCTTGGGATCGGCGGCCAGGAGATTGCGGACCAGGAAGTCACCGCGGCGATGTTCCTCCTGATACTCGTTCATGGCGAGCCCGACGAAGATGTTGCCTCCGGCCCGCGCCTTGTCCGAGGCGGGCATGTCGAAGCATTTGTTCTGA
>CAZYJB010001015.1:0-2141 GCA_964647675.1 uncultured Verrucomicrobiota bacterium
GCACGCGCTGCGCGGTGGCGGGGCCGATGCCGGTCAGCAGATGCAGCAGCCGATCGAACAACGATCGCCGCAGCGAGAGGATCACGCGCACGTTGACGAGCCGCTGTCGGTAGTCTTTGACCGCCCCGATGAGGCGCGACAGCACCACCACACCGACGAACAGGCCGCCGGTCCAATGGAGCATGCGCAGCCGTTCCTCCGCGGGCAGGTTGGTGTCGAGCAGGACGCGGTCCACGATGTACCGCATGAACAAGGGCTCGATCAGCTCGAGCCCGGCGGCAATGGCCGCCAGGAGAAACAGGCCGCCGATGGCGTAGCGGTGGGGCCACAACCAGCGCGCGTAATCCCGCAGGTACTGCCGCCGACGGGACTTCGGGGGGGATGCAGCCGGCGATCCGTCGGGCGCCGCGCCTCCCGTTCCCGCGGAATTCGCGTTCTTCTCCGGCGCCTCCGGATCGTCCAACCGCTGCTGGCGGTAGTCTTCGACGAAGACCTGGTAACGGCGGCGCGACGAGCGCGCGTGAGCGTCGGTCGCGGTCGGTTCGGCGTTTGGACGACTGGGCTTCAACGGAGGTCTCAGGCTTGGCGGCGCACGCTAGCAGCGGGGCCCGGGACTGTCGCGTCGCGGGTTTCCCGGTCGGCGGGGCGACCCAGGAGCGTTGACAAAGTCCGCGATCACCCGAGCGGGGAGAGGACAGGATCAACACGATGAACAGGATGAAAGGAGCCACCCGCTTGCAGTCACCCCTTCACGATGCAACCCTCCGCTGCCACTATCTTCTCCCGGATGAACCCTGCACTTCCCCCATCCCCGGCCGCGGCCCGTCGACCGCTGCTCGTCACCCGATCGCTGATCGTGTTTGGCGCCGCCGAGAGCGTCTGGACCCCCAGTTCGGTGGGCTCCGGGCTCGCGGCGATGGCGGTCTTCACGATCGCTGGCGTCCTGCTGGCACTGGTGGGCTACAAACTCTTCGATCGGTTCACCGCCGGTGATCTCCACCGCGAGATCATGGAACATAAGAACGTGGCCGCCGCGATCCTCGCCGCCGCCGTGGTTCTTGGCATCTGCATCATCGTATCCGCCGCCATGATCGGCTGACGACCATGCGGCGAAGCGCCTCCATCCAACTCGCCCTCATGACCACCGCCACCCTGGCGGTGTGGACGGGCTGCGGCCGCAGAAATCCAGGGGCCGAATCGGCGCCCATCACCGCGGAGAATGTGTACACCAACAACCAGTACACGCCGGGCGTTGGCTACTATCACGCGCCCTTCCGCAGTTGGTTCCCGGTTCCCTTTAACCATTTCGATCCGTCGCGCGGTTACTTCCGGGGCGGTCAGTGGGGAGCGACCCCGGAGTCGTCGGCCATTGCCGCTTCCAGGCCTGAACCTGCCGCGGCCCAGGCGGCGGAACAGCAGAGACGCGCCAGCGCCGCGGCGCAGTCCACCCAGCGGTCCGGCTTCGGATCCAGCCGTCGCTCGGTCTGGTCGTAGGTCGATCGACCGCGTCGCCGCCGCCCTCCGCGTCATTCATGCGCCGTCATCACTGCACGCCGCGGCCCGATTGGATCCCCGCCGTGGAAGCCCTTGGAATGCTCCATCATTCCCACGACCAGGGGCCCTACTGGGATGAAAGCGCTTGCTACGAACTGACCTCGCGCGAGGTGGACCTCCTCGAGGCCGCCGCCAACGAAGTCCACACGCGCTGTCTCGACGCCGCCCAGGTGGCCTTGGATCGCGGCCTGGCCGAGACGCTCGGCATTCCGGACACCTTCGCCAATTGGATCCGGCAATCGTGGGACCGAGACGATCCCAGCCTCTACGGGCGTTTCGATTTCGCGTGGAACGGCACCGGCGATCCGAAGCTGCTCGAGTACAACGCCGACACCCCCACCGCTTTGCTGGAATCCGCGGTGGTGCAATGGCATTGGCTGGAAGCGACCCGGAAAGGCGCCGACCAGTTCAATTCCATCCACGAAAAGCTCATTGCCGCCTGGCGCGCGACCGGCGCCTTCGACGCGCATTTCACCTGCCTGCGGGATCACCTGGAAGACCTGCAGACGACCCAGTACCTCCAGGACACGGCGCATCAGGCCGGGCTGGCGACGACCTTCCTGCCCCTCGATGACATCGGTTGGGAC
>CAZYJB010001016.1:0-980 GCA_964647675.1 uncultured Verrucomicrobiota bacterium
TCGGACTCGAGCTCTGTCCGGCGCTCGGCATCAGCGTGCCGGTGGGCAAGGACAGCCTGTCGATGCGCACACGCTGGCAGCACGGCGAAGGCGGCGTGCGGCAGGTCACCGCGCCGGTCAGTCTCATCGTGAGCGCTTTCGCCACGCTCGCGGATGTGCGCCCCACGCTGACACCGCACGTGCAGCCCGGCGCCGCCTCGCTGCTCCTGGTCGACCTCGGATTCGGACGCAACCGTCTCGGCGGCTCGATGCTCAGCCAGGTCACCGGTCAGTTTGGCGGAGAACCACCCGATCTCGACGATCCTGCGCGGCTGAAGGCGCTGGTGGATGCGGTAAACACCCTACGCAGCGACGGCCTCATCCTCGCGTACCACGACCGCAGCGACGGCGGCCTCTGGAGCTGCCTCTGCGAAATGGCATTCGCCGGCCATACCGGACTCGACATCGTCCTCGACGACGCCTTCCGGGCGGAGGCCGATGCCGCGGCAACGGCCTCCGCGTCGGAGCGCGCGCTGCGCGTCTTGTTCTCCGAGGAACTTGGCGTCGTGCTGCAGGTGCGGGACCGCGACGTGGCGCGCGCGCGGCAGGTGTTGGAGGTCGCCGGACTCGGCGTTCACACGCACCTCGTGGCGCGCCCCAACACCGCTTCCCGCATCGATGTCCGCGCGGGCGACGTCCGCCTCGTCTCCGCGCCGCTGCGCGACCTGCATCTGGCATGGGATGAGGTGAGCTGGCGCATCGCGCGCCTGCGCGATCATCCCGGCAGCGCCGACGCCGAGCATGAGTCGAAAGGTGACCCCGCGGATCCTGGACTGCACGTGCGACTCACGTTCACGCCGGAAACCCCAGCGTCACGTGCGGCGGTCATCCAGGGCCGCGAACGCCCCCGGGTGGCCATCCTTCGAGAACAGGGCGTCAACAGCCACCTCGAGATGAGCTATGCCATGGCGCAGGCCGGGTTCGACACGTTCGACGTGCAC
>CAZYJB010001016.1:990-2139 GCA_964647675.1 uncultured Verrucomicrobiota bacterium
ATCCTGGGCGCGATCGTGATCTGGCGACTGGGCGAGTCGGCCTCCGCCGCCGTGCGCGCCGACGGCCGGACCGAGCACCCGTTTCGCAGCTACTGGGCCGTACTGACCGACCGCCGGGTCGCGCCCTTCGTCGCCTGCGGCGGGTTCACCTATGGCGATACGCTCGGGGCGGGCGAGGGCTGGGCGCGCTCCATCATGTTCAATCCGGCGCTGGCGGAACAGTTCCATGACTTCTTCGCGCGGAATGACACCTTCGCACTCGGTGTGTGCAACGGCTGCCAGATGATGGCGGCCCTGGCTCCGATCATCCCCGGCGCCGAAGCGTGGCCGAAGTTCACGCGCAACCGCAGCGAACAGTTCGAAGCGCGGCTCAGCCTGGTCGAGGTCCTCGAGAGCCCGTCGATCTTCTTCCGCGGCATGGCGGGCAGCCGACTGCCCATCGCGGTGTCGCATGGCGAAGGGTATGCGGATTTCTCGCAACGCGGCGACGCGACGCGCGTCGCGCGTGCCCTGCGCTTCCTCGATCACCACGGCAACGTCGCGGAGCGTTATCCCTTCAATCCGAACGGGAGCCCGGAGGGACTCACCTCCGTCACCACTCCCGACGGGCGCTTCACCGTGCTGATGCCGCATCCGGAGCGCGTCTTCCGGAATGTGATGATGAGCTGGACCAGCGGCGACCGGTCGGCGCACAGCCCGTGGATGCAGATGTTCCACAACGCACACGCCTGGGCCGTGGCGCGCTAGGTCCGGAAAGGTGGGCGAGGCGTCCCGGCCGAGCCGCCGCACCGCGGTCATACCCGCTGTATCGCCATCGCCATCGCCATCGCCATCGTCAGGGCGAGCCAAGTCCGACCAGGCGCGGCACGTCGATGCGCGTCCACCACCGCTCCTGGCCGCGCCCTTCGCGACCCTCGTTGCCGTTACGCGCGCGCATTTCGAACCGCGCCGAGTACACGCCGCCGTCGAACTCGAGGCGAACCTCGCCGGCGTCGTGATCGTCGAGGTGCCCCTCGTACAGGTTCACCCATACTTCGAGCTCACGCAGCGAGACCGGATCCCGGAACTCGATGAATTCGAACTCGTTCCCTGGCGAGGTGCGGTGGTCCTTGAAGTGATAACCCTCCGGCGAACGCGTGTGCTCGAAGG
>CAZYJB010001017.1:0-2132 GCA_964647675.1 uncultured Verrucomicrobiota bacterium
CGACCTGCAGGTCGACCAGGATGTTCTCCGACACGGAATGCGACATGAGCTTGTCGATCTCGCGGGAGTTGAGTTCGAGGGTCTGCGCGGCGCGCTTGCGGCCGTAGATCACCGTGGGCACGCGGCCGGCGGAACGCAGCTTGTTCACGGCGTTTCGGCCGGTGGCGCTGCGCGCATATGCGGTCAAAGGAACCGATTTCATCTGGTCAACTACTCTGCTGTCCTGCCTCGTGTGTTCGCGCGGATCGTCCCGGCGTCGCCGCCAGGTCGCCCCCCAGCCTAGCTGGTGCGGCCGCCCTTGAACTCAAACAGCGAGGTCACCGACGAATTGCTGTGAATCCGTTTGATGGCCTCACCCAACAAGCCCGCCACGGACAGGGTGGTGAGCTTGAAGCCGCTATAAGCGGGGCGGGGGACCGTATCAGTGGTGATGAGTTCGTCAATATTCGATTTCCTGAGCCGCTCCACCGCCACGTCGGTCAGCAGGGCGTGCGACACGCACGCGTAGATCTGTTTGGCGCCCTTCGCCTCCAGCAGCCGCGCCGCCGAGGTGAGGGTCCCGGCCGTCTCGGTCAGGTCGTCCACCATCAGCACGGTCTTGCCCCGGATCTGCCCGATCACGGTCATGGACTCCACCTCGGTCGGGCTCTTGCGCCGCTTGGCCACGATGGCCAGGCCGGCACCGAGCACCTGCGAATAGGCGTGCGCCATCTTGATGCCGCCGACGTCCGGGCTGACCACCACCAGGTTCTTCAGATTCTTCTTCCGCACGTAGTCATAAATGACCGGCGCAGCGTAGAGATGGTCGACCGGGATGTCGAAGAACCCCTGAATCTGCTGCGCGTGCAAATCCATGGTCAGCACGCGGTTCGCCCCGGCGGCCACGAGCAGGTTGGCCACCAGTTTCGCGGTGATGGGCACGCGTGGCTGGTCCTTCCGATCCTGCCGGGCGTAGCCGTAAAACGGCAACACCGCCGTGATGCGCGTCGCACTCGCCCGCCGCAGCGCATCGATCATGATGAACATCTCCATCAGGTTGTGGTTCGTGGGCGGGCAGGTCGACTGCATCACGAACACGTCCTCGCCGCGCACGTTGTCCTCGATCTTCACGAACGTCTCGCCGTCCGGAAACTGCGTGCAGACGGAACGCCCCAGCTCCATGCCGATGCTGGCGCAGATGGCTTCGGCGAGAGGCAGATTGGAGTTGCCGGCAAAAATCTTCACGGGATTGGACGATGGACGATGGACGATGGACGATGGACAGAGGTGGGCTCGGGGGAATCCACGGCACGGGCGGCTCCCGCTCGCGCAGAACGCGGCGCACGCTACGCGGAGACCCCGGGAGGGCCAAGATGATTGTCACGACTCGGTGTCCGTGGGACGCCCGAAGGCGCTGCGGCGCGCAGGTCGGAGAATCCCACCCCGGGCAATGCCGAAGCCCCGGCGACCCTCGCGGGTCACCGGGGCTTGTCCAAGCAGAGTCCGGTTCCAGGACCGCCCCGTGGCGTTCCCTTGGGCTCAACCGTGCGACTCGTCCACCACCAGGAACAGCGTACCGCCCTGGCGCCAGATCTTGAGCAGGATGCGCGCGTTCTCGAGGTTCCGCACCGCGTCGATCGCGCCCTCGGCATCCTTCACCGGGCGCCGGTTGATTTCGCGGATCACGTCGCCCTGGCGCAGGCCCGATTCCGCGGCGCGCGATTCGGGGTCCAGCTGCGTCACCACGGCGCCCTGGATATTCTCCGGGAGATCGAGGCGCTGGCGCAACGCGTCGCTCACGTCCCCGACCACCACGCCCTGGAGGCCGCCCACATCGTCGTTGCCGGACGAACCACCGCGGCGCGTCGCCCCCAGCTCCTGGTCCTCGGAGCGTTCTTCGAGCGTGACGGCGAGTTCGCGCTTCTTGCCGTCGCGCAGCACCTCGACGCTCACCTCACGGTCGGGCGGCGTCTGCCCTACCATGACCTTCAATTGCCGGCGGTCCCGCACCTCGCGGCCGTCGAACCTGGTCACCACGTCGCCGCTCTTGAGACCCGCCTTGTCGGCCGGCCCCTTCGGCGTCACCTCGGCGACCAACGCGCCGACGGGTTCCTTGAGTCCGAACTCGGACGCCAGCGCCGGGGTGACCACCT
>CAZYJB010001018.1:0-2130 GCA_964647675.1 uncultured Verrucomicrobiota bacterium
ATCGCGCCGATGGGCTCCGGGTAGGTTTCGAGTTCGCGATTCTGCTCGTCGAGGATGGAGACGGAGCCCGTCTTGTTCAGGACGATGTTGCTGCCGTCGTCCAGGGTGACGGTACGGATGTCGTTGTAGCGGAGTGAGCCGTCGTGTTTGGCCCGGATCTGCGGCTGCTTGAACGCACCGGTGGCGGCGCCACCGATATGGAACGTGCGCATCGTGAGCTGGGTGCCCGGCTCGCCGATCGACTGCGCGGCGATGATGCCGACGGCCTCGCCCATCTCGACGAGGCGTCCGGTGCCGAGGTTTCGGCCGTAGCACTTCTTGCAGATGCCCTGCTTGGTTTCGCAGGTGAGCACCGAGCGGATCTTGAGACGCTCGAGCCCGAGGCGCGAGATGCGCGCGGCGCGGTCCTCGTCGATGAGGTCGCCCGCGGGCACGATCGGCGTGCGCGGATCGTTCGGGTCGATGATATCCTCGGCGGCATAACGGCCGAGGGCACGGTCGGCGACCTTCACGACCTCTTCCTCGCCCTCGAAGATCGAGTGCACGAAGATCCCGTTGGTCGTGGCGCAGTCCTCGAACCGGATGATGACGTCCTGGGCGACGTCAACCAGCTTGCGCGTCATGTAACCGGAGTCGGCCGTCTTGAGGGCGGTGTCGGCCAGACCCTTGCGCGCGCCGTGGGTCGAGATGAAGTACTCGAGCACCGTGAGGCCCTCACGGAAGTTCGAGAGAATCGGCTTCTCGATGATGTCACCGGAGGGCTTGGCCATGAGGCCGCGGACGCCGGCCAGCTGGCGCACCTGGGCCTTGTTGCCGCGCGCGCCGGAATCAACCATGAGGAAGACCGGGTTGTATTCCTTCTTGCCCTGGTTCTGTTCGAGCGTGCGGAGCATGACCGACGCGATCTGGTCGGTGCAGTGGGTCCAGATGTCGACGATCTTGTTGTAGCGCTCGCCCGGGGTGATGACGCCCTTGCGGTACTGCTTTTCGACGTCGGCGATCTGCTTCTGCGCGACCTCGATCTCGTGGGTTTTCTCCCGCGGGATGATCATGTCGTCGATGCCGATCGAACAGCCCGACCGTGAGGCCTCGCGGAAACCGAGTTCCTTGAGCTTGTCGAGCACCTGAACCGTGCGCTCGTGTCCGCAGACTTTGTAGCAGTTCCAGATCAGGTCGCCGATCTCGCTCTTCTTGATCGGCTTGTTCGGGAACCCGAGCTCCTTGGGCCAGATCTCCGAGAAGATCACGCGTCCCACGGTGGTCTCGATGACCCGCTTGGAGGGATCGCCGTAGGGCTGCTTGGCCATGGTGGTGGCATCCCAGCGCGCGTTGAAATCAGGGTTCGCGATCAGGATGCGGTCGTGCGTGCGCAGGTCGCCCTCGGTGTGCGCGAACACGACCTCGTCCTTCGAACCGAAGAGGCAAAGCCGGTCGCCGTCCTTTTTCGGATGGCGCGGTTCGGCGGTGAGATAGTAGCAGCCCAGGGTGATATCCTGGGTCGGCGTCATGATCGGCTTGCCGCTCGACGGGCTGAAGATGTTGAGGGACGCCATCATGAGCAGGCGCGCCTCCATCTGGGCCTCCACCGAGAGCGGGACGTGCACGGCCATCTGGTCGCCGTCGAAGTCGGCGTTGTACGCCGTGCAGACCAGCGGATGGATGCGGATGGCCTCGCCCTCGATGAGCATGGGTTCGAAAGCCTGGATCGAGAGGCGGTGCAGGGTGGGGGCGCGGTTGAGGAGGACCGGGTGCCCCTTGGTCACCTCTTCCAGGATGTCCCACACCTCGGGCACCTGGCGTTCGATCATCTTCTTGGCCGAGCGCACCGTGTGCACCAGGCCGCGCTCCTTGAGCTTGCGGATGATGAACGGCTCGAAGAGCACCAGGGCCATCTTTTTGGGCAGACCGCACTGGTTGAGCTTGAGCTCCGGGCCGATGACGATGACCGAGCGGCCGGAGTAGTCCACGCGCTTGCCGAGCAGATTCTGCCGGAAGCGGCCGGACTTGCCCTTGAGCATGTCGGACAGCGATTTGAGCGCGCGGTTGCCGGCGCCGGTCACCGGACGGCCGTGGCGACCGTTGTCGAAGAGCGCGTCCACCGCCTCCTGCAACATGCGCTTCTCGTTCCGC
>CAZYJB010001019.1:0-2128 GCA_964647675.1 uncultured Verrucomicrobiota bacterium
GAAGTGCGAGCCGATCTTTGAAGCGGTGGAAAGTTTGAGCAGTCCCGACACCCGGGTGCTGTTGCTGTGTCCGACGGGCCGCCCGTTCGACCAGGCGGCGGCGGCGCGGTTGGCGGGACACCCGCATTTGCTGGTTCTGTGCCCGAGTTACGAGGGTGTGGACGAGCGGGTGCGGGAGACGCTGGTGGATGAGGAGATCTCCGTCGGGGATTTCGTCCTCACCAGCGGCAACCTGCCGGCGATGATGGTGATCGACGCGGTGACGCGTTTATTGCCGGGCGCGCTGGGGGACGAGGGTTCGGCGCAGGACGAATCGTTCAGTCACGGGTTGCTCGAGTACCCGCATTATACGCGGCCCGCGGAGTTCCGCGGCATGCAGGTTCCGGACGTGCTGCTGTCCGGCAACCACGCGGAGATCGCCAAGTGGCGGCGCGGGCAATCGCTGGTGCGGACGAAGCAGCGGCGTCCCGACCTCCTGGGTGCGCTCGAAGCGCAGCTCGGGTCGGAGCGGGACAAGGAAGGAAACGAGTCATGAACCAGGCATTGTTGGACAAGATCGAGTCGCAGTTTCTCAAGAAGGAGAAGGCGGCTTTCAACGTCGGGGATACGGTGCGCGTGCACACGAAGGTCGTCGAAGGCGAGAAGGAGCGCATCCAGATCTTCGCCGGAGTCGTGATCGGCCGGCGCGGACATGGTATCAACGAGACGTTCACCGTGCGCCGCATCAGCTACGGCGAGGGCGTGGAGCGCGTGTTCCCCACCCATTCGCCGCGCATCGACAAGGTCGAGGTGGAGCGCCGCGGCTCCGTTCGTCGTGCGAAGCTCACCTATCTGCGCAAGCGGGTGGGGAAGGGTGCGACCCTGGTGAAGGAGAAGAGTTCGGCGTCGTCCGCCAAGGCTTGATCCATTTTCCGCCTTCCCGAGCCACCGCGGTGGCATCGAGGGGGTGCGGCTTCGTGGTCCGCCCGATGAACCTGTGCGCCGTCCGCTGGCCGGCGCCGGGGGCGGGCGGCAGTTCTGGCCCAGAGAAAGGAATCATTCGTGAACGTGTCCTTGGAGCAGTTGGCGCCTTGCAAGGTGCTGATGAAAATCGAGGTCGATGGCACCGCCGTCGACAAGGCGTTTGAGTCGGCGACCGCCGACTACCAGAAGCAGGCGCGCCTGACCGGCTTCCGACCGGGCAAGGCGCCCGCTTACCTGGTGACGCGCACCTTCGGCCGGGAGATCGAGCAGGAGGTCAAGCGCCGCCTGGTGTCCGAGAGCTTCCGTGACGCGGTGAAGGAAAAGGGACTGCGCGTCCTCGGCCAGCCGGACATCGAGGAGATCCAGTTCTCGCGCGGCCAGGCCTTCCAGTTTGCCGCGACGCTCGAAACCGAACCCACGTTCGAGATGCCCGACTACCAGGGCATCGCGGTTGAGGTCGAGACCCGCAGCGTGACGCCCGACGACGTCGAGCGCGCGATCACCGCGATCCGCGAGCAGCGCGGCGAGTTCGTCGATGTTCAGCGCGCCGTCGCGGCCGGCGACTTCGTGGTCGTCAACTACCAGGGTACCTGTGAAGGCAAGCCGATCACGGAACATTCCCCCACCGCTCGTGGCCTCACCGAACAGAGCAACTTCTGGCTCAAGGTCGAGCCCAACCATTTCATCCCCGGCTTCACCGATCAGTTGATCGGCGCGTCAGCCGGCGACAAACGCACCGTCACGGTGACCTTCCCTCCCGACTTCGTCGTGCCCGTGCTGGTGGGCAGGACGGGCGTCTATGAGGTCGAGGTGGTGCAGGTGAAGGAACGCCGTCTCCCCGAACTGAACGACGAGTTCTCCAAGCAGTTCGGGGTGGAGACGGTGGAGGCCTTGCGGGAAGGCGTGAAAGGCGACCTCGAGAACGAGCTGAAACACAAGCGCGTCACCGCCATCCGCAACCAGATCGTCAAGACGCTGCTGGACCGCGTGCAGTTCGATCTGCCCGAGAGCGTGGTGCAGCACGAGACCCGCAATGTCATTCGCGACATCGTCAATCAGAACCAGCGCCGCGGGGTGACCAAGGAAGCCATCCAGGAGCACAAGGACGAGATCTTTTCGGCCGCCAACACCAGAGCCAAGGATCGCGTCAAGGCCGCCCTCATCC
>CAZYJB010001020.1:0-2127 GCA_964647675.1 uncultured Verrucomicrobiota bacterium
GGTCGTTCTGGGTCTTCAGGACCGCATTGAAGTCGAAGAAGTTCGTCGATGCGGTGATCCGTTTCCAAGTCAGCGTCCGACCGCCGACGGTCACCCGGTCGCCGTCCGACGGCTTCAGGCGGGCTTCGTCCTGCACCTGCTCCCTCAGGAGCAGGTCCCCGGCCGCGCCGCCGGCCGGAAGTGCGATCGGAGCAAGCATGAGCCAATGGCGGAGATATCCCTCCGGGTCCGGTCGCAGGTCCTCCGCCGAGGCCGCCCGCGAGAGGATCCAAAACCAGGCGGTGACCGCGGTCACCGCGCGAAAGAAGGCCTTGCGATTCATTCGAATTCCTCCGTCCTCCGGACTGGCACTGTGATTCCATCCTTCGGGGGCGTGGTCAGCGTGGAGAGGTAGACGAGGATATCCTCCAATTCCTGTTCCTTCAACAAGGCGCCGAGGGGCGGCATGGGCGAGATGGTGAGCCCCTCGAACCCTTTCGCAAATTTGGCGTTCGGATCCATCAGGCTCTCCAGGAGGTACGCCCGGTCCCCGCGCACCGCGATCCCGTCGAGGATCGGCCCGACGTCGCCGCCCTTCCCGTTCACCTGATGACACGCGGCACACGCCGCGGTCGGACTGTTGAAGAAGAGGTCCTCGCCGCGTTTGGGATCGCCCGCCGTCACTTTCACCTCGTTTTCGCCAACGCCGGACACCTTGTGAATGCGGCCCAGCAGGGTGAGGGAATCGTTGAGGAACGGATCGCTGTTGTTGACGGGCGTGCGCGACAGTTGCGCGACGACGGTCTGGATCTCCGGGATGCTCGGAAACTCCAGCAACTTCACAAAGGCGGCCTGGCGCGTGACCAGGTCCGGGTCCTGAATTACCGGGCTGCCGAAAAACAACTGTCGCCCGACCTCGCTGGCCGGCAAAGCACGGATCGCGTTACGGCGCAGGGCGGCGTCCTTGTTCTGAAGCGCCGCCTGGTGCGTCTCGCGATCGAGAACTCCCATTCCCTCCAGCGCCCAGAGGGCGTGAATGGCGCCCTTGCCGCCGGCGCCGGAACGGACGCGCTTCTTCAACGCGGGAACTGCGTTGGTCATACGGCGGTCCACGAGCAGGCGCTGGGCGGTGAGGCTCCAGAACTGGTTCCCACTGTCGAGCGCCGTGACCACGTCGGCCACCCCTGCCC
Organism: uncultured Verrucomicrobiota bacterium; assembly: GCA_964647675.1. Lineage (GTDB taxonomy): Bacteria > Verrucomicrobiota > Verrucomicrobiia > Limisphaerales > CAIMTB01 > CAIMTB01. Next base: position 1,170 of record CAZYJB010001020.1, read on the forward strand.
CGGCCAGGGATCGGATGGAGCTCCTCGGGCCGTCCTTCCACACCACGCGGTAAATGCGCCCATGGGTCTCGTCGCGCAGATCGTTCTCCGTTTTGTACGCTCCGCCGGGACCGGTCGTGGCCTGCACGCCCGCTGACTGAACGCTCGGCGTCGGATTGTGCTGGATGACGAAGCTGTAGAAATCGATCACCCAAACGGCGCCGTCCGGGCCAACATCGGCGAAGATCGGTGACATCCACTCGTCGACGCTGGCGAGCAGATTGAAGCCGTCGGACGCGCGGTAACCTCCCCCGTCCGGCTGGATGTCCACCATGCCGATGAGTTTGGCGGTCGGCTCCGTGACCAGCGCCTTGCCCTGCAGGCGGGGCGGCAGCGCGTCGCTGACCATGAAGGCATGGCCCGACGCGGCGGTGTACCCCCCGAAGTTGTCCACCATGCGGACGTTCGGGGTGTTGGGATGCATGCGTAGTCCCGGCGCCAACGACTTGGCGGACGGCAACCGGCGAACGTTGGCCGTGCCGGCGTCCACGGCATTGCCGGGACCCAGCCGATACCCCGGACGAAACCCGCCACCGCCACGGCGTCCGAAACCGGGTTGGGTCGGGCTCAGGATATGCGCCGGCAGATAACCGTAGAACGTGGGATTTCCGTTGGCCGTCGAGCCGAAGGTGTCACCGTGCGCGTTCTGTCCGAATCCCCAGGTGTTATTGTTGAACTGGTGCAGGAACTCCAGGGCGGAGCCGTCCTCCTTGAAGCGAAAAACGCCTTGGCCGAACTGAAGCTCCCGCCCGCCCACGGTTCCGCGGAAGTTCGAATAACCGACCGCGCCGTAGAGCCAGTTGTCGAAGCCGCGACCCAGGCTGCTTTGCATCGCGTGCGAATCGCCCGTTCCCCATCCGGGGAGGATGGGTCGGCGCACATCCGCACGGTCATCGCCATCCGTGTCCTCGAGATAGAG
>CAZYJB010001021.1:0-2127 GCA_964647675.1 uncultured Verrucomicrobiota bacterium
AAGCCTCGCGGTTCCAGGTTTTTGGCGACCGCCCCACGCGCCTTTCGCGCTGGCAGAAGCTCCTGCTCATCCTCCGAACCTGGGTGCGCATCCAGTCCGGAGCGGTCTCGCCGAACTACGGACTGCCGTGAGAGCCCAAAATACCGCTTGTCAGCCGGGGCGCTCCTGATAACTTGCGCGTCCATTTTTTCGGGTATGAAGGCAGACATTCATCCGCGCTACGAACCGGTCGAGATCCGCTGCGCTTGCGGCAACGTGATCCAGACACGCTCCACCCGTAAGGGCCCCCTGATCATTGGTATCTGCAACGCCTGCCACCCGTTTTACACCGGGACGCAGAAGTTCGTGGATACCGCCGGCCGCGTGGATAAGTTCCAGCAGCGTCTGGCCAAGACGCAGGCCGCGCAGGCCGCGTTTGCCGCCGCGTCCTCCAAGAAGAAGAAGTAGGCGCCTGTCGACTCTCCCGCCCGCCAGGCCCTCGCGGCCTCGCGGGCGGGTTTCTTTTTTCCGGGAACCGCCTTGGACCTCGGCCCACACATCCAGCGATTCAGCCGGCGCCTTCTGGAAGTGGAGGCCGCGCTGAGCGAGCCGGACGCGTTCGCCAACGCGCAGCGCGCGCAGGATCTGTCGCGCGAGCATTCCCGCCTTAAAGAATTGGTGGCCACCGGGAAGGCGTACCTCGCGGCCTGCGGGGAACTCGCTGCCAGCCGGGAGTTGCTCGGTGCCGAGGTCGCCGGATCCGAACTCGCCCAGATGGCAGGCGAAGACGTGCAGCGCCTGGAGAAAGAGGAGGCGCGGCTCGCACTCGAAGTGCAGCGCGGCCTGCTGCCGCCCGATCCCACCGATTCACGCAACACGATCTTCGAGATCCGCGCCGGGGCCGGCGGTGCGGAGTCCGCGCTCTTCGCGGCCGATCTCTACCGCATGTACTCGCGACACGCCGAGGCGCGCGGCTGGAAGGTCGAGGCCATGGACGCCAGTCCATCCGACCTGGGCGGTCTGAAGGAGGTCATCTTCAGCGTCACGGGACAGGACGTGTACCGGCGCATGAAATTCGAAAGCGGCGTGCACCGGGTGCAGCGCGTGCCGGCCACCGAAGCGCAGGGGCGCATCCACACCAGCACCGCGACGGTCGCCGTGCTGCCCGAGGCGGAGGAGGTCGACGTGGAGATCCGGCCCGAGGACCTCGACATCACCGTGTGCCGCGCCGGCGGCCATGGCGGGCAGGGCGTGAACACGACCGATTCCGCCGTGCGCATTGTGCACAAGCCCACCGGCCTCGAGGTTCGCTGCCAGGACGAACGCTCCCAGCTCAAGAACAAGGCCAAGGCCCTCAAGGTTCTGCGCTCGCGCCTGCTCGAACGCAGAATCGAGGAGGAAAAGTCGAAGTACGACGCGCAGCGCAGCCTGCAGGTCGGCTCCGGCGAGCGCAGCGAGAAGATCCGGACCTACAACTTTCCGCAGAACCGTGTGACCGATCACCGCATCGAGCTGACCGTCTACAATCTCAGCCAGGTCATCGATGGCGCGCTGGACGAGATCATCGACCCACTGCTCGATCACGACCTCAAACTGAAGCTCGCCGAGCTGTCTCGCTCGGTCACCTGAACCGGGCCGCTTCGCTTCCCGCCCGGGAGGCCGTCCACCGCCCTGACTCACGTTTTCCATTCGTCCCGCCATGACCCCCCGCGCCCTGATCTTCGACTGCGACGGAACGCTGGCCGACACCATGCCGCTGCATTGGCAGGCCTGGCAGGTGATCCAGAAGCGTTATCAGTTCCACTTCCCCGAAGACCGCTTCTACTCGTTGGGCGGGGTGCCCTCGCGCGATATCCTGGTCATGCTCAAGACCGAGCAGAAGCTGGAGCTGAATCCCATCGCGGTGGCGCTCGAAAAGGAGGAGGCGTACCTCGAGACCCTGGGCGAGGTGGGTCCCATCCACGATGTGGTGGAGATCGCACGGGCGCATGCCGGCCAGTTGCCGATGGCGGTGGCGTCGGGGGGCACGCGCAACGTGATCGGCCTCGTGCTGCGGCACCTGCGGATCCGTGATCTTTTCCATGCGGTGGTGACCAGCGAGGACGTGGTGCGGCAAAAGCCGGCGCCGGACATTTTCCTCGAGGCGGC
>CAZYJB010001022.1:0-2125 GCA_964647675.1 uncultured Verrucomicrobiota bacterium
GCACTATCGCAATCTCGAATCCTTCGGCGGCTCGGCGATCTTTCGCGCCAACATCCTGGGGCCCGGCAATAACGAGCTGAACCAGAATTACGACCGCGACCGCGTGTTCCTGGATGCCGCCGGCGGCAAGGTAACTGACCAGCTTCTCGTTGGTCGGCGGAGGATCCACCCAACGTCCCTTGATCCGGCGCCAGAGCTGCGACCAGACCGGCCGCTTCAATCCCATGTCGACGGCCGCCTTGCCCGCGGGCTCCTGGCGGCGACCGTCCGTCGGCCGGGCCGGGATGCGCTCGAAAACCGGGTCATGCGACGAACCCGGCAGGGGCGCGTGGGTCTTGGACTCCGACTTCGGTGGTGGGCCGGGACGGGCCGCGTCGTGGGTCAGGGTCTGATTGAGCTTCGAGATCTCCGCCTCGAGCTCGGCGATGCGTCGACTCAACGAATCAGCCCGTTGCGCGAGGGGATCGTGTTTCTTCTTGAAGAGCCCCATGGGACCGCATCAGGTCGCGCCTACCGGCGCGCCAGGACCAGCGCCAGCACAATGCCCACCGCCAGGACCGCGACGGCCACCGGCCAGGTCAACGCCAAGCCCATACGCGCCCACTCGCCGGGGGTGCGGCCATCGGGAAACCGGCCGGTGCCCTCGCTTCCGCCGCGCGCCGAATCCGGGCTGACAGCCGGCGCCCCCCGCAGGACCTCCCAACGGCGCTGGGCCGAGTTCCATTCCATCCGCGCATTCTCGAGGGTGGTGAGCGCGCGCGTGAGTTCGTTGGAGTATTGGTCCACGCCCCACGATGCCTCGTTGAGCGCCGAGACCTTTTCGAGCGCGTCCTTCAGATCCGCCAGCGAGCGACCCATCGCCTCGACTTCGGCGCGCGCAGACTGCTCGGCCTCGGTGAGCAACCCGACGCCGCGCGTCAGGTGGACGAGCATTTCCTCGCGTCCCTGGTCGTACTCGGTGCGCCGACGGCGCGCCTCCTCCAGGCCGGTGCGCTCGCGCTCGAGTTCGTCCTGGCGCCGCTTGAGTTCTGCCAGGGCTTGCTGCGCCGCGGTGACCTTCTGGTTGATCTCATCGCGGGAGGGCGGTCGCTGACCCGCTCCCGAGGCGTGCCCGCCGATCGCCGAGACCGACGGGGCCGCCGCCGGTCGCCGGCCCGACTGGAAATCAGGGTCCACAAAGTCTGAATGATCCAAGTCACCGGCCATGCCGTCATGCTAGGAGGGGTGCCGGGGAAGTAAAGGCGGCTCCTCGAAACAGGTGACAAATCCACGATGGGCGCCACCGCAATTCCCGTTCGCTAAGGGCTGTGCTACCATCGACGCACGTTCATGCCACCCGGAACCTCGAAGCTCTGGCTCCCATTGATTGCCTTGCTTCTCCTTTCGCCCGGTCCCCGAGGCTCACTGATCGAGGCCGAGACCATGGTCGAAGCGCGGCTCGCCGGCACGCCGGGGTCGCCCTGGCGCGTCACCCGCGGCCAACTCGACCGCCTCGCGCCCGATCCCCAGGCATGGATCCCCGCACACTCCGCCGTGGGCGGACGCACCGCCCGTTTCGGCGACCGGCTCGTACTCAAGCTGCACCCCGGATCCCCCCTTCCCAGGCTGACGCTCGAGCGCGCGGGGGTCCGCGCAGACCGCAGCATCGCGCCAGGGCTCTGGATCCTCCAGGCGCCCCATGCGTGGTCCGCGCTGCAGGCGGCGCAGACCCTGTCGCGCGACCCCGCCGTGGCGGTCGCCGCACCCGTGATGCGCAGACCGCTCGCACTGCACCGCGCCTTCGCGAACCGCCCCAACGATCCTTACTTCACCAACCTCTGGCACCTCGAGAACCGCAACGCTGACGGCTCGCCGCTCGGACCTGATCTGAACCCCAGGGAAGCGTGGCTCCTGAGCGAGGGCGCGGGCGTCACCATCGGCATCTGCGACGACGGTTTCGAGGTGGCTCATCCCGATCTCCGGGAGGCCGCCACCAATTCGCCGCACTTCGACTTCACGCGCAACCGCGCCACGGCGGCCACCTATGGTTCCCATTCCACGGCCGTGGCGGGACTCGCCGCGGCGCGAGGCGGCAATGGCGTCGGCATCACTGGCGTGGCACCCCAATCCCGTCTCGCCAGCCTCG
>CAZYJB010001023.1:0-2122 GCA_964647675.1 uncultured Verrucomicrobiota bacterium
ACCTGAGAGCCGATGCCGAGCGTGATGCCCCACGTGGCGCTGCCCCATTCGCCGATGCTCCCGCGATACTCGAGATGGGCCGAGGGCTCGAAGTACGCCGCCGTATCCCCGGTGGAGAGCACGCCGTCGGCGGACCGCGAAGAGAGCGTGAGATCTTCGCCGCGCCGCTGTGACGCATTCTGGTAGCCCCAGTTCGCCGTGGACCCGGCCGGCTCCGCGCCGTCTTCCGTGCGCACGAAACCGTCGTCGTAGAGACGCACGGCCGCCGAGCCCGAAGCGGGTCCGGGATCCGCGGCCGCGGGATGCGCACCCAGGTGCGAGAAGGAGAGCTTGGTGTTGAGCAGCACGCCGCCGGTGAAAGCAAGGGACTGGTTCTGCGCGACGGTGGCTGGGGCGAGGGCGAGGCCACCGAGGGTGGCGCCGGCGAGGCCGAGAAGAGCGATGGAACGCATGGAGACGGTCGGGGAGTGACGCAGCGGTGGGTGGTGCGGTCGAGGTGGTCGATCGAATGGCGAGAACCTGCTCAGGCCAGGTAGGGAATGGTGAGGGGCCCCTGGGGCAGGACGGCGACCTGCGCCTGCGGGCCGAATCGCTCGAGCTCCGAACGCACCGTTGCCGCGATATCGGCGCACGGGGCCAGGTGGCAGTCTTTTACCGTGGCATCGGGCAGCCGCGAGTGCAGGAGCACGCGCGCGCGCCGCTGGACGAGCGCCTGGATCTGGGCCTGCCACTGTTCGGGCCGTACGAAGCCGGGAGTGGCCAGACGCGTGAGCATTTCCTCGGGACTCGAGACGCTGCGCAACAACTGGTCGAGCGGACTGCCCCCCGGCACGCCTTCGCTGCATTCGCAGGCCAGGATCAGCGTGCCGCCCTCGGCGACGATGCGCGCGCCGGCGCTCATGCCCTTCACGCCCTGGTACAGATTCATGTCGAGCGGGTAGCCGGAGTTGGTGGTGACCACCACCTCGAAGGGTGCTTTGACCTTCTGCATGGCGGCGGCGCGGACGTACTCGATGCCGGCTTTGTGGGCACCGAGGAGATCGCCGGCGAACACGCGGGTGATCTGACGCTGTTCGTTGAGCGTGACGTTGACGAGGAAGCTGGGGCCGGTGGCGAGGGCAATGTCGCGAAGCTCCTCCCAGAGGGGGTTGCCCTCGGTGACGCCGAAGGTGGCGCGAGGGTCGCCGATGTTGCGGTAGCCGTGGTTGGTCATGACGGCCTTGAGCCCGGCGACGCCGGGCATGAGGCCTTTGGGACCGCCGCTAAACCCGGCGAAGAAATGCGGTTCGATGAAACCGGTGACGATCCGCAGATCCGCCTCCAGGGCGTGGCGATTGAGGAGGGCCATCGACCCATCGTGCAGGGGCGCAACGGGCAGGAGATCCGCCTCCTTCTCACACTCGTGGTTGAGGACGCGATAATCCCTCACCACCTCCGGGGTCAGCATGCGCTCGAGTTCCTCGCGCGTGTTGGGGCGGTGGGTGCCGGTCTGGTTGAGCAGGGTGATGTTCTCGCGCGGGTGATCGCCGAGGTGTTCGAGGATCCACGGAATGAGACGATCGTTCGGCGTCGCGCGCGTGATGTCGGTGAAGAGGATGCAGATCTTGTCCGAGCGCCGCAGCCGGCTGAGCAACGGTTTGGAACCGATCGGCTGGCCAAGCGCCTCCAGCACCGCCGCCTTCTCCTCGACCAGGCCCGGACGGGGGCTGGGTTCGATGATGGTGGTCCGGTCCGCAGGCAGGTCGATGTCGAGATGACCCCGACCGTAGGCAAGGCGTACATTCATGGCGAAGAACTCCTCCCGTCAGCGAATCAGAACCGGACCGGGGCGGACAAGCCCGTTGGCAGGTTCCTCCACGGGACCGGGTTCGAGCCTGGGTTCGAAAATCGGGACTGGGCCGATTCCCCGATTCTGCCGATATTGTCGTTTATGGAAGGTTCCGGAGGCGTCGTCCCTAGGAACGATGCAGGATTCGATGGACGTGTCGTGTCGGGCCCCGCCGTGCCCCCGGGATGCCTGGGGGTGGGGGAACCGTTGCCGGTCGTGCCGTTGCGTGCACCCGCGTCCCATCGCCTGGCGACCCAGAACGTCGACGCGTCCGCCGGATCCACCGCCACCGCG
>CAZYJB010001024.1:0-2121 GCA_964647675.1 uncultured Verrucomicrobiota bacterium
GAGCACCTTCTGATACACCGAACCGTTGCCCCCGGCGGCGGCGCGGATCAGTTCGGAAAGCGTGGCCTCGAAATGATTGAGCTGCGATTCGATCACCGCGTTGAACTCGGCGGCACGCTGGGCGCCGAGCAGCGCGGGATCGGCGCGCGGGATGAGCGGATCGATGCCCGAGCGCACGGACGCCGCGACGCCGTCGCCGATGGCCGCCGGGGTGGCACCGAGGCCTTCCACGAAACTGCGCGTAACGCCGAACTGATCGAGCGTCTTCGCGTCGAGCGAACTGAACTTCATGATCACATCGTCCGGGAATCGCGTCTCGTCCGGGTGCGGCTGGCACAGGATGTTGACGCTCGCGGGCGGGCAGTCGCCGGTGGGACAGGGGAACTCGGGTGCGCCGCCGCCGCCCGCGGCTTGGAGCGCGAGTTGGCGTGGATCCCGCTGCAGCGCGCGCTCCGCCTCGGCCGCCAGCCGCGTGCGGTGCAGCGATTCGCGATACTCATCCCACGTGATTGCCGCGCCTGGACGTTGGGCGCGGAGGTCGTGGGGCACGGATTCGGCGGGCAGCGGACGTCCGTCGTCACCGACCGGATAGAACGTGGTGAAATCGCACGGGTCGCCGTTCGAGTTCTTGAACGAGACACCGCCCTGCACCCCGGTAAGGAGAAATCCGGTGGGACCGAGCGGAATGCCCGCGGGCCCGGCGTTGGCGTCGAGGCAGACGCCGATGGGACCGTTCATGTCGAAAGCGACCAGGGCCTTCACCCCGACATCATTGAGCGTGCCGCCCACGCGGCCGGCGAAGAAGAGACCGGTGGGCGGTGCCCCGGCGGGCTGCGGACCGGCGAGGGCTTGCAGCGCCTGGGGCGTGGCGCTGTCGAGTCCGCCCAAGAAGATTTCACCGGTCAGGGTCAGCGGCGGCACCTCGAAGTTCACCAGGCTGATGCCGAATCCGGACAACTGCGCCTGGAGCCGGCCGTCGATCGTGCGGAGCACAAGGCCCTGCACCGTGCCGGTGAGCGCGGGCTCGGGTCCGGGCGGGATCGACACCGTGGCGCTGAGTCCGAGGACCACGTTGTTGGGGAACAGGAGTTGCGGCAACGGCAGCGTGTCGTTGAGGAAGGTGAGGCTGCCGGCGGTCACGTTGAGCGCGAGCCCGGGCGCGACGGCGTACTCGGGATTCTGCTCGATCGAAAAGCCACCGAGGTTGAAGCGCGGTGCCGGCGCGCCGGTGAAGGTGAAGCGCGCGTCCTGGAGGCCGAAGCGCGGACCCGACGGAACGTTGACGCTGCCGGAGAGGCGCACGATGAACGGGCGCGACTCGGTGGCGTTGTAGAGGTTGGTCAGGCCCTCGAGTGCGACGAGGCCGTTGTCGATGAGCAGTCCCTGGGGACCGCCGAGTCGGAACGTGCCGCCGACGGCGAGATCGTTGAGGGCGATCTGTGGTGGATTGGAAGGTCCGCCCGCGACGAATCCGCACGAGCGCAGGAAGACGCGTCCGCCATTGGTATTGCCGAGGACGTCGGGCGGCAGGCCGAACTCGAGCGCGCCATCGAGGCGGAAGAACGGGGCGCCCGTGGTGGCGTTGCGCGCGACGGTGAGGGCGGTGGGCAGGGAGCAGGCATTCGCTGCGGAACCCAGGAGCGCGAGATCGAAACCGCCGGCGTTGAAGAGCGTGAGGTTGTCGCGCAGACGCACCGTGCCGACGGGGAAGCCGTCCACGGACCAGCTCGCATCCACGATGTCGATGCGGTTGGTCTGGTTGGGCAGCGGGATCTGGAGCGTCGCGGTGAGATTGGTGAGGCGTGGGAGACCGTTGCTCGGGAATTGCAGGCGCGCGTGACAGATTTCCACGGCGAGGTTGGTGAGGCCGGGCACGCGGAGTCCGACGCGGGAGAGGGCGAGATCACCGCTGAACGCGGGCGCCGGCTGGCCGGCACGGAAGGTGAGGCGGATGGGCGCGGCGGGCGTGATCGCGAGCGTGGGCCCGGCGGAGGCGCCCGGGATGTTGGTGACGCACAATCCGGGAGCGAAGTGTTCCGGCAGGCGCAGCGTGCCACCTTCGATGCTGGCCACCGTGGCCGTGCCGTCCACGGCGAACGAGACCACCGCGTCGTCAATCGT
>CAZYJB010001025.1:0-2117 GCA_964647675.1 uncultured Verrucomicrobiota bacterium
GGGTCTGACCGCGGATCTGGCGCGGAAGGTCGCCGTGCTGGTCCCAGCCCCGGTGCATCAACTGCACGAAGCGCACGCCGCGCTCGATCATCCGCCGGGCGAGCAGGCAGTTCCGCGCGAACCCGCCGTCGGTGGGGTTCTCCTGGATGCCGTACATGTCGCGGATGTGCTGCGGCTCCGACCCGAGGTCGGTGAGGTTGGGCACAGACATCTGCATCTGGTAGGCCATCTCGTACTGGGCGATGCGGGTCTCGATCTCCGGATCGCCGAATTCGTGGGCCGCGAGGGCGTTGAGGTCGCGCACGCCGTCGAGCATCTGCCGGCGATTGGAACGCGTCATGCCGGCAGGGTCGGAGAGGTAGAGCACGGGATCGCCCATGCCGGAGCGGAAACGCACGCCCTGGTGCTGGCTGGGCAGGAAGCCGGAGCCCCACATGCGCGAGACCAGGGGCTGGTCGGTTTTGTTGCCGCTGCCTTGTGAGATCATGACCACGAACGAAGGCAGGTCGCGGCTTTCGCTGCCGATGCCGTAGCTCAGCCATGCGCCGAGGCTGGGGCGTCCCGGCTGCTGGGCGCCGGTCTGGATGTAGGTGAAGGCCGGATCATGATTGATGGCCTCGGTGTGCATCGACTTGATCAGGCAAATATCGTCGACGATTGAGCCGGTGTGCGGAAGAAGCTCGCTCAGCCATGTCCCGGCGCGTCCGTGCTGCTTGAACTCAAACATCGGCGCCACGCACGGGAACGAGCTCTGACCGGAGGTCATGCCCGTGATGCGCTGGCCCATGCGCACCGACCCCGGGAGTTCCTCGCCGTGGTGCTTCCGCAACTGCGGCTTGTAGTCGAACAGGTCGATGTGGGACGGCCCGCCCGACATGAACAGGAAGATCACGCGCTTGGCGCGCGGCGCGAAATGGAATCCGGGCAGTACGCCGAGCGACGCGGGTCCGGGGGAGGGAGTGGCCAGCGCGCGCTCGTTGAGGAGCGAGGCCAGCGCGGCGGTGCCGATGCCGAGCGTGGACTTGCGGAAGAACTGGCGGCGCGTCAGGTGGCGTTCGAAGGCGTGGGCGGCGGCGGGATTCATGGGCTGGAACTCGGAGGTGAGCGCGCGGGGGAATATAGGTCAGCCCTTGGTCAGGGTCTCGTCGAGGTTGAGCACGGTGCTGGACAGCACGGTCCAGGCCGCCAGCTCCGCCGGGTCGAGGCTGCCGTCCCGCGCAGACTCTCCGTTGCTGAGGAGCTTCTCGGCCGCGTCGCGCTGTCCGCGGTAGTGCGCGCGTTGTTGTTCGAGGACACGGAGAAGGACCGTCTCCTCGGACCCCGACGGCAGGCGCGCGGTGGCGAGGCGGAAGGCCCAGCGCAGACGTTCGGCGTCGGAACCCGTCCGCTTCATGAGGCGCTCGGCCAGCTTGCGCGATGCCTCGAGGTAGGTCGGGTCGTTGAGGGTGACCAGCGCCTGCAACGGCGTGTTCGTGCGCGGGCGGCGCACGGTACAGGTCTCGCGGTCGGGGGCGTCGAAGGTGGACATCTGGGGCGGCGGCGAACTGCGCTTCCAGAAGGTGTACATGCTGCGGCGATAGAGGTCGGCCCCGGTGCTTTGCACGAAGAACTGGGCCGAGAAGTTCTTGGAATCCTCGCGCATCGAAAGTTCCTCCCAGAGTCCGGATGGCTGGTAGGGGGACACGGACCGCCCGCCGATCTCGCCGTTGAGCAGGCCACTGATGGCCAGCGCCTGATCGCGGATGAACTCGGCCTGCAGGCGCAGTCGCGAGCCGCGGGCGAGCAGGCGGTTCTCGGGGTCCGCGAGGTAGGCGTCCCGTGGCACGCGCGTGGTGCGCCGGTAGGTGGCGCTGGTGAGGATGAGGCGCTGGAGGTGTTTCACGTTCCAGCCGCTGTCGATGAACTCGCGCGCGAGCCAGTCGAGAAGTTCGGGGTGGCTGGGCCATTCGCCCTGCGCGCCGAAATCCTCGGCGGATTTCACGAGTCCGGTGCCGAAATACATCTGCCAATAGCGATTCACCGTCACGCGCGCCGTGAGAGGGTTTTCAGGGGCGACCAGCCATCGCGCGAGTCCAAGGCGGTCGGCGCTGGCTCCCGGGGCAAGGGGAGGCAGGGCG
>CAZYJB010001026.1:0-2117 GCA_964647675.1 uncultured Verrucomicrobiota bacterium
GGCGTGGAAGCGCCCACGCCCCTCTCGCGCTTCCTGCTCGGCCACCGTCGCGGGCACTGCGAGTACTTCGCCACCGCCGCCACGCTTATCCTGCGCGACGCCGGTATCCCCACACGCTACGTCACGGGATTCCTCGTGAGTCCCACCGAGCGCAGCGAAGGCTTCGTCGTGGTGCGCGAAAGCCAGGCGCATGCGTGGGTGCGCGTCTGGAATGAGGAGGCCTGGCAGGATTTTGATCCCACGCCGCCCGTCGGCCTCGATGCCGAGACCCAGCCGCGCACGGGGTGGGACCAGGTTCGCAAGGCCTGGCACGAACGCACGTTCGGCCTCCTCCGCTGGTGGTGGCTGGGCGAGAAGCGCCTGTTGCGCCAGGCCTACTGGCTGGCCGTGCCGTTGCTCGCCGTGCTGCTCTGGCGGTTCCGCGGCCTCCGAGCCGCGCGCCCCGGCGCCGCCGCCGGCGCACGGCAGGGTGCGCGGACCTGGCCCGGTTCGGACTCCGAATGGTTCGCGATCGAGCAGGCCCTGGAACGTCGCGGCTGGTCGCGCCAACCCGCGGAGGGTTCGACGCACTGGCATTTCCGCCTCACCCGCGAAGGCTGGGACACCGTCGATGCCGCGCGCCTGCACCACGCCCATCAGCTGCACCAACGGCTTCGATTCGATCCCCAGGGCCTGCCGTCCCGAGATCGTGACCAGTTGCGTGACCTGACGCAGGCGCTCCGCGCCCGGCTCGCCAGCCTGCTGCGCTCGCCGGACGCCTGACCCCGCGGTTGCCGCGGCTCTCAGCCTTCCACACGCCGCTCCCAGAGCAGCATCAGTTCCAGGCCGGCGCGGTTCGGATACGAGCGTGGCACCCAACCGGACTTCCATTCGAAGCGAGGAGAGAACCGGCGCATGAGCTCGGCCTGCGTGCAGCCGAACGGCGGGCCGTCCCGATCGTCGATCATGTAGTGCACCGCCAGCAGGCGTCCGCCCGGCTTGAGACAGCGGAAGGCGGCTTCGACATAGAGGTCACGGTCCGCCGGATCGATCGCGCAATACAACGTGTGCTCGAACATCCAGTCGAAGCGCACCGCGGGTGACGCGCGCAGGAAATCGGCCTGCTCGAACACGGCGTTCAATCCCGCCCCCGCCGCGGCGGTGCGCTCGCGCGCGAGTCGCACCGCCGATGGGGAGAGGTCCAAACCGGTCACGGAGAAACCACGTCGTGCCCAACTGCGCGCGTCGTGGCCGGTGCCGCATCCGGGGACCAGCACCGTCCCCGGCCCGCGCAGCCCCGAGCGATCGAGGTATTCTTCGAGCCCAGGCGACGCCTCGCCTTTCTCCCACGGCATGTCGCCGCTCTGATACCGCGCCTCCCAATCGCCCGTGGTCTGCATGCCGCGCACGGTAGCGTGGACCCTTCATGGACGGCAAACCCGCCAGCAACTGGGACCGTTTTGCGCCGTTGACTCATCGACCGCGGACCCCAACCCTGCACGCCCCTCGGTCAGCCCGGGGCCGCCGATCCGACACCGGTCGCGACACGGTCCCAGGCGGGGCGGGGCCCAGTCAGCTGCGCATGCTCACCATCCGCGAATTGAAGATGTCCGTCGGCGGCCGCGTCCTGTTCGAGAACGCGGTCCTGCAGATCAACCATGGCGACCGCGTCGCGCTGGTCGGCCCGAACGGCGCCGGCAAATCGACGCTGTTCACCCTGATCCTGAAGACGCGCGATCCGGACAGCGGCTCCATCGAGCGTGATCCCTGGACCATGGTCGGCTATCTGCCGCAGGAGGCCGAAGCCCTGGGCGACGAGACTGTGCTCGACGTCGCGACCGGGCGCGTCGAGGAGCTGCCCGGACTCGAGCGGCGCCTCCACGAACTCGAGGCTAAAGGTGACGTTTCGAGTGCCGAATACCTCGAAGCGCATGCCAAGCACGACGCGCTGACGGACAGCCAGGTGGAAGCGAAGGCCGGGAAGATGCTGCGCGGCCTGGGGTTCAAGGATGGCGATTTCACGCGCCCGGCCCGGGCCATGAGCGGCGGCTGGATCATGCGCGCCCGGCTTGCGCGGCTGCTGGTCATGGAGCCGGACCTGCTCCTGCTCGACGAGCCCACCAACCACCTCGACCTCG
>CAZYJB010001027.1:0-2117 GCA_964647675.1 uncultured Verrucomicrobiota bacterium
CCAGGCATGTCGCGGATGCGGGGTTCGAGTGTTCGGTTCTCGACTCGCTACCCGGCGACGCCGAGGACTGGGAACGCGAGCAGCGTAAGCTTGGCCGTTGGCTCCGGTCCTTGCCTAAACCGGCAGGGGTGATGGCCTGCTACGACATTCGTGGCCAACAGGTGCTGGACGTGTGCCGTGCCATTGGCGTGGCGGTGCCCGACGATGTCGCCGTCATCGGCCAGCACAACGATGAGCTCCTGTGCGGTCTTTGCGATCCGCCGTTGTCCAGCGTGATTCCGAATGCACGGCGTGCGGGTTATGAAGCGGCCTCGCTGCTGGACCGGATCATGCAGGGCAGGGGGAAGCCTTGCCAGAGGGTGTTGATCGAGCCGGTGGGCATCGTGACCCGTCAAAGCACGGATGTCCTGGCCGTAAGCGATCCCCAGCTTTCCGCCGCGGTGCGCTTCATCCGGGAACATGCCTGTGAACGCATCGGGGTCGAGGACGCCTGCAAGGTGGCGGGCATGTCTCGCACACTCTTCGAACGGCGGTTCCGGAAGCTACTGAGGTGTGCGCCTTACGAGCATATTCTGAACGTGCGCGTGGCCAAGGCGCGCGAGCTGTTGGCGGTGACGAATCTGACGCTGGCCGAGATCTCCGAGCGCACCGGCTTCTCCAGTCCCGCATATTTCAGCGCCGCGCTGCACAAGCGGCTAAAGACCAGTCCGAGGCAGCTGCGCCAGCGGCTGCGCCAGGGCGAGTGACTCGCATCGTCGGCGCGGGCCTGGGCCGCACCACGGGTTGAGGACGGTCGAGTTTGGAAGTCACGCCTGTCCAAGTTGAGGAGGGGTCACATCCTTTGGGCAACACGCCCTGAAGAGGTGACCCTGAAGCGTGCTTTGACGACCACTCGCATCGGGTTGTCCCGGCAGGGGTCCGCTCCGATCCCGGGATTGGACGCGCGTCCCCCGGACGGACGTGCGTTGCCGTTCCCAGAAGAATCGGATGGGAAATCGCACCTTCACCGATGCGGGTCTGCTGCCGATAGCATCCGAGGCTTCGAATGGAATCCGATGCTCTCGAAACCTGCGTTGGGACTCATGTTGTTGTTCTGGTGTGCCCTGATCACTGTCGGATCAGGAGCATTAACCCGTTTTGAGGCGGTTCCCGGGGCGAATCGGCCCGCGCCGGATCAGCTGGCGATCGAGGGTGGCGCACCGCCTTCGAACCCCAGGGCCCAGCTCTTTCTCGCCCTGCATCCGAAGTGCCCGTGCTCGCGCGCGTCGGTGCGCGTGTTGTCCCGGATTCTCTCGCGTGCGGCGGTCGCTCCGGATGTCTCCGTGCTGATGTACCGGCCGGCGGCCGAGGATGGGACGTGGATCGACGGAACGCTCCGCCAGACCTGTGAATCGCTGGGCTGGCGGATCCGCCAGGATCCCGATGGCGTCGAAGCATCCGCGCTGGGAGCCCTGACCTCGGGAGCGGTGGCGCTATACGATGCGGGCGGTCGGCTCCTGTTTCAGGGCGGCGTGACCGCGGCGCGCGGGCAGGAAACCGGAGGCGCAGGGGCCTTGGGCTTGGAAGCGGCGCTCGGCCGCGGGTCGCTCAGTTCCCATTCCTCCCCGGTGTTTGGGTGCCCCATCCAATGACCTTTCTCGAACAGACCTCTCCGGCCTGGACGGGCGCCGCCTCGGGCGCGCGCCTGACCGATGTGGCAACCCCCGGGGATCGGAGCGGGTCGGTCGACACCATGTTTCGCGCTTACGAGGAACGCGTGTATCGGGGTGCGGACCGCCTGTTCTTGGTCCTGCTGCTGGTCCAGTGGGTGTTTGGAATCCTGATCGCCGGGGTTCTGTCGCCGTACACGTGGGACGGCGCGACCCGGTCGCTGCATCCCCATTTTCTCGCCGCCATCATTCTGGGCGGCGCGTGTGCGGGGCTGCCGATTCATCTGATCCGTACGCTTCCAGGCGCCTTGGTGACGCGGTTGGCGGTTGCGGTGGGGCAGGTTGGCTTTTCCGCGCTCCTGATTCATCTGACGGGCGGCCGCATCGAGACCCATTTTCATGTGTTTGGATCGCTGGCCTTCCTGACTTGTTACCGCGATCGCAAGGTTCTGTTTACCGCAACGGCGG
>CAZYJB010001028.1:0-2115 GCA_964647675.1 uncultured Verrucomicrobiota bacterium
GCCACCACCCTCCGTTCGAAGCCCTTCCTGAAGCTCTGCGCCGCGACCTTCCTGCCAGCGCCGCGCCGACCGCGCCGTTTTGTCCGGACATGGCGGCCTCGACGATTTCCTCCGCCACGCCGGTGCCGACTCCGACCACCACGAGGAGCGGCGCGGCGAGGAGCGAGGATGTCACGAAGTCCAGGCCGCCGAGCGCACCGCCCGGCTTGGGCGGCAGGCGCACGTATTGGCGCCGGCCCAGCCAGAAGACGAGCGTGGCCACGGCCATGAGGATGCCGGGTACGCCAAAGGCCACCTCAGCACCGAAGTTTTTGAACAACCAGGGCGTCAGCAGGCTCGCGAAGAAGGACCCGAAATTGATGATGAAATAGAAGATCTGGAAAACGCGCGTGATGAGGTGCGAGTTCCGCTCGGAGAACTGGTCGCCGACATTGGCCGAGACGCAGGGTTTGATGCCGCCGGAGCCGAGGGCGACGAGGGTGAGCCCGGCGAACATCGCGGCCTCCGCGACGCCGAGGGAGCCGAGGGCCCCGGCGCGGCCGGCGAGGGCCAGCGCCGCGTGACCCGCGCAATAGATGAACGAGACCATCAGGATGACGCGGTATTTGCCGAGGAACCGGTCGGCAAGGATGGCCCCGATCATGGGGAAGAGGTAGACGCCCGCCATGAAGAGATGCGTGACCTGCGTGGCGCGCACCTTGGCGTCGGCCAGTTGCTGTGCGCTGACCACCTGTTCGGCGAGGAAGCCGAGGAACAGGCTGGTGAGGTAGACGTAGAGAATCTGGCGCATCCCGTAGTACGAGAAGCGCTCGGCGCCTTCGTTGCCGACGATGTACGGAATGCCGGGAGGGAATCGGTCGTCCCGCACCGCGGGCGCGGGAGAAGTCGGCGAAGGGTCGCGGCTCACGAGGGCGAGGCTAACGCGACGGGCGTCCCGCCTCAAAGCGGCGAGTGCGCGGGCGCACGAGTCAGTGCTGGCCCGTGGCGGGAGAGGGGTCCACCTCGTCGCCCTCGACTTCCCACTTCGGATAGACCTCGGCGGGGAGTTGCCCGCGGCGGATGAGTTCGTGGAGGTCGCGGATGACGGTGCGACGCGCCACGTTGAATCGGCGCGCGAGGGCCGAGATGTTGGGGCGCGACGGCGAATCCCTCACCATGCGCAGGATCTCGTTCTGCCGGCTGAGGCGATCGGTGGACCGGCTGAGCAGTTCCTGGATGTCGGCGCGGCGCGAGCGTTCGAGTGATTCGAAGGTCTTGACGATCTCGGCCTCGCCGCATTCGCGCAGCGCGGTCTGCATGGTCTCGCGGAGCGCGTCGAGGTCCACCGGCTTGGACAAGCAGTAGTGGGCGCGGCGCGGCCCTTGCAGGGCCTCGAGTTGTTCCCGCACGTCCATGGCACCACTGATCACGATGACCGGCACGTGCGGCACGGCCTCCTTCAACTCCGGCAGATAGTCGAGCCCGAGGTCGCCGTCGTCCAGGATGTGGTCCAGGATGATGAGGTGCGGCGCCACCTTGGGCAGCACGGCCAGCGCCTCGCGACCGGTGCGGGCGCGGATGAGCTCGTAGTGACTGAGGGCCTCCTCGTAGATCTCCGCCTGGAGGTCGTCATCCTCAATGATCAGGATGCGCGGCTTTTCCATCGCTCGGTGAGAAACTAGTCCGCGCCGTGGCATCCCGCAAGGAACGCGTCGGACTCGCAGGCGGGTGTGCCATGCGAAAAACAGCTCTCAGAGTGTGGCGGCTGTGGGACGCTTCACCTGTTCCGGTTCCATTCGCGTGCTGCACGCGACTCATTCCGTTTCCTGGAGGCCACGTTCATGCCCAGCTCTTTCCCTGCGAGGTTGCCGTTCCACCCGTCGCGGCGTGTACGGCGCGCGGCTTCGGCGGGCTTCACGCTCATCGAGCTGCTGGTGGTCATCGCCATCATCGCGATCCTGGCGTCGATGCTCCTCCCCGCGCTGGCGACCGCGAAGGAAACGGCGCGTTCCGCGAAGTGCCAGAGCAACCTGCGTCAGATCACCCTGGGCATGATCATGTATGCCGACGAGCAGGAGGAGTATTACCCCTGGGCGGGCGGGACGGACCGCAACCTGCCGGCGGACTGGGTGTGGG
>CAZYJB010001029.1:0-2115 GCA_964647675.1 uncultured Verrucomicrobiota bacterium
TGCGAATCGCGTACTGCTCGGCCGGCAGGCCGAAGGCATCCCAGCCCATCGGATGCAGCACATGCTGGCCCTGGGCGCGACGGTAGCGCGCCAGAATGTCGGTCGCCGTATAGCCTTCCGGATGGCCCACATGCAGCCCCGCACCCGATGGGTAGGGGAACATATCGAGCACGTAGAACTTGGGCGGCAGCTCACGTGCGGTGACGGTGCGGTCGCCGAGTTGGTGCCGGATCGCGAAGGGATGCGCCGCCGGCA
This sequence comes from uncultured Verrucomicrobiota bacterium, assembly GCA_964647675.1. Taxonomy (GTDB): domain Bacteria; phylum Verrucomicrobiota; class Verrucomicrobiia; order Limisphaerales; family CAIMTB01; genus CAIMTB01. The sequence continues at coordinate 256 of CAZYJB010001029.1, forward strand.
GCCGCTCGCCGGGATTGAAGGCGCGAAAGGTCTGCTGCGCCTCCCAAAACGTCTGCCACTTCGGTTCGATCAGGTGAAACGGATACTGTCGCCGCGCCATAGAGCCGCGCAGCATCAGCTCCCCCCCGGCGTCCTTCAATCATGAAGGTCATCCCCTCAGTTGCCGCGCCCCACCCGCGTCCGGTAGCCTGACCGGACGCGACATGAGCGAACTTCCCAAGGCCTATGAGCCTCAGTCGGTCGAGGACAAGTGGTACCAGTACTGGCTGGGCCACGACTGTTTCCGCGCAGAGCCGGCGCGCGTCACCGACCGCCGTCCCGCGTACTCGATCGTCATCCCGCCGCCCAATGTCACCGGAGTCCTCACGCTCGGCCACGTCCTGAACAACACCATCCAGGACATCCTCTCGCGCAAGGCGCGCATGGACGGCAAGGAGGTGCTCTGGCTCCCGGGGACCGACCACGCCGGCATCGCCACCCAGACCGTCGTCGAGCGCACGCTCAAGAAGCAGGGCGTGATCAAACATCGGGACGACCTCGGCCGCGATGCCTTCCTCGAGCGCGTGTGGGAATGGAAGGAGAAGCACGGCGGCATCATCATCCAGCAGCTCAAGAAGATCGGTGCGTCCTGCGACTGGAGCCGCGAGCGCTTCACCATGGACCCCGAGTACTCGCGCTGCGTGCAGCGGGTGTTCGTCGACCTCTATAAGAAGGGGCACATCTATCGCGGCAAGCGCATGGTGAACTGGTGCCCGGCCTCGCTCACCGCCCTCTCCGACGAGGAGGTGGTGATGAAGGAGCAGAAGGGCTTTCTCTACCACTTCAAGGTCGAGGTGGTGGAGGAACCAGGGCGCTTCCTCACCATTGCCACCACGCGGCCGGAGACCATTCCCGCGGACACTGCGGTCGCCGTACACCCGCGCGATCCACGTTACGCGACGCTCATCGGCAAGCATGTGCGACGTCCGTTGCCGCTCGAGAACCAGGCCGCGATTCCGATCGTCGCCGACGACCACATCGACCCCGAGTTCGGCACGGGAGTGCTCAAGGTGACGCCGGCGCATGACAAGGCCGACTTCGAGATCGGACTCCGCCACCGCCTGCCGGTAATCGATGCGCTGCATCCCAACGGCATCATGAACGAGCACGCCGGCCGCGACCTCGCCGGGCTCGACCGCTTCGCCGCGCGCAAGAAAGCCGCCGAACTCCTCGAATCCATCGGCGCCCTCGAAAAGGCCGAGCCTTACGCGAACAATGTCGGCTTCAGCGAACGCGCCGATGTGCCCGTGGAACCGCGCCTGAGCGAGCAGTGGTTCCTGCGTTACCCAGCCGCGGCGTCCTCGCGCGACTGCGTGGTGCAACCGGTGGACGCGGACCGCGCGGGATCCGTGTCGCCGGGTGCTGCCCATCCGACGGGTCCGATCGGCTCGATCCGATTCTTCCCCGATCGCTGGGCGAAGGTTTACGAACACTGGATGGGTCACCTGCAGGACTGGTGCATCAGCCGCCAGTTGTGGTGGGGACACCGGATCCCGGTCTGGTACCGCCGCGCCGAGGGTGCCGCGCCAGAGTCCGCCCCCGGCGGAGATGCGCTGCCAACTCGAATCCCCCGGCCCCGACTGGGTGCAGGACCCTGACGTCCTGGATACCTGGTTCAGCTCGTGGCTTTGGCCCTTCGCCACCATGGGATGGACCGGTGACCCTCAGGATGACGACACCAACGCCACGCTGCGCACGTTTTATCCCACCACCGACCTCGTCACCGGGCCGGACATCATTTTCTTCTGGGTCGCGCGCATGATCATGGCCGGCATCGAGTACCGCGGGCAGGTGCCGTTCCGGAACGTCTATTTCACCGGC
>CAZYJB010001030.1:0-2111 GCA_964647675.1 uncultured Verrucomicrobiota bacterium
CGTACAGATCCTTCTGGGCATAGAAGGGCAGGAGCTTGCCGCTGATCGCGTAGTACCGGTGGCGGAGCGCTTGGTCAGGGTCAGCAGGACGGGGTAGGGGGTCGCCCCCGACCTGAGCAGTTCGTTGACGATCAGGTTCGAATTCCCCACCGCCATTTCCACGTAGCCCACCTCGGCGGCGATGCCGTGGACCCTCGACCGGCTCCACGCCAGGCCGATGGGATCCTCCACCTCGCGGCGCACGCGCACCACCTGCAGCAGCGGATGATCCAGCAGTCGCTCCAACTGCCCTTCGATCAGGCGGTCCAGATTCCAGAACGGATACAGTTTCGCGAGCGACGAGTAATCCTGCGCCGTGAGGAAGTCGGGATGATCCTCGCGAAACAGGTCGCCGATGTCGGTCAGCGTGACCAACCGTTCGAGGGCGGGCGAACCGAGCCCATGCTGCCGGCAAAGTTCGTAGCAGAGCAGGCTCGCGGATTTTCCCGCGTCGTGGACAAGGCGCGCGGATTTCGGCGGCGAATCGTACGGATGGTGATCCACCACGAGCCACTCTGGGCGGTCGAGCCGGGCCTCGAACGCGAGATCGCACACCCATGCCACCCGCTCCTTCATGGGGCGCTGGCGCCAGGCCTGGGTGTTCCAGGCCTCCAACCGGGCGTCCGCACCGAACAGATGCCGGGCGAGGTCCTTGAGCAGATGGCCGGAGACGAATCCATCAAGATCGCTCTCGTGGGTCAGGATGATGTCGGGACAGGAGAGATTCTGCATGGTGCAGGCGCACGAGCGTAGGCGAGGCCCACGACCCGATCCAAGCGAAGGTTTGCCCGTGGCCACGGCCGCTTGTGTCTCGGAAACTTCACCCCTGATCGCGGCCGAGGATGATGCGCGCGCCGCGCTTGTACGCGAGGTAGGAGTAGGCCCACTGCCAGAGCACCGCGACCTTGTTGCGGAAACCAACGAGGAAAATGAGGTGGATGAAGAGCCAGGCGAACCAGGCCGGGAGTCCGGTCAGCTCGAGCGCGCCAACCTTTGCCACCGCCGCCGATCTTCCGATGGTGGCCATCGTGCCTTTGTCCCAGTATCGAAAGGCGGGGCGCCGGGGACGAACTCCGTGCTGCGCGTCGAGTTCGGAGCGCACGATGCCCGCCGCGTGGCGTGCCATCTGCATCGCGGCGGGACAAACGCCCGGGACCGGCCGGCCGGCGGGGTCGCACACGGCCGCCATGTCGCCGAGTGCAAAGACTTCGGGATGCCCCGGTAGGCTCAGGTCCGGCTCCACGATCACACGCCCGGCGCGATCCAGCGGAACGCCCAGGTCCCGGGTCAACGCCGTGGCCGCCACCCCTGCCGCCCACAACATATTGGCGGCACGCAGGACGGTGCCATCGTCGAGCACCAGCGCACCGGACTGCACGTCCTGCACGCGACGGCTGGTGATCACTTCCACCCCCAGCGCGCGCAACTGCCGCGCCGCGCTGGCTCCCAGCTGGGGCGGCAGGTGCCCGAGAATCTGCGGCGAGCCCTCGATCAGGATCACGCGCGTGGACGCCGGATTCATGCGGCGGAAATCGCGCGCCAACACGCGGCGCGCCAGTTCGGCGAGCGCCCCCGCCAGTTCCACACCGGTGGGCCCGCCGCCGATCACCACCATGGTGAGCAGCTCCCGCCGCCGCACCGGATCCTGCGTGGTCTCCGCCTCCTCGAAGGCCATCAGCACGTCCCGGCGGATGCGCATCGCGTCATCGAGGGTCTTGAGTCCCGGCGCGTGCTTCTCCCACTCGGGATGCCCGAAGTAACTTGTGACGCCCCCCAAAGCCATCACGAGATAGTCGTAACGCAAGGTGGCGTGGGAGAGCTGGACTTCGCGCGCCTCCAGCCGGATCGCCTCCACGTCGTCCATCAACACCGTGACGTCGGAGCGGTGGGCGAAGATGGAACGGGCCGGTGCGGCGATCTCCGGTGCCGAGAGACCGGCGGTCGCCACCTGGTAGAGCAGGGGTTGGAAAAGATGGTGATTGGTGCGGTCGACCAGGGTGATGCGCGCGTCGGCGTGGCGGAAAGCCTTGCCGAAGGTCAATCCCCCGAATCCAGCGCCGAGGATCAGGACC
>CAZYJB010001031.1:0-2109 GCA_964647675.1 uncultured Verrucomicrobiota bacterium
GTGGGGCGCCTCGTCCCTGAGGCGCCGCGGGGACCGCGCTTTCGACCGCACGAGCCTGGGTTCATCATGAACTCTCGAAGAGGACGAAGGAGGGCCAAGTGGATCACGGGGTCCTTCCGCGACGCCACCATGCCGAGCGGTCCCTGATTCCGGCCGAGGCCATCATGAATTCATGCTTCGTGTCGGGTGCCACGGATTCCCGCCCCTGACTTCGAGCGTGCATGCGGGGGGCGGGAGTCGCTATGCCTTCGCGCCGTGCGCGTTTCGAGAATTCTACCCGTCTTGAAGGTGATCCTGGGAGTGGTGGCCGTCCTTGGCGGAGGGCGGGGGTCGGCGTTGTATGCGCAGGCGCAGGAGGGAGAGGTGGACCCCGAGGAGGGCGTGGATCACGCGGGCTTGATCCGCACGTGGGGACCGGAGGCGTTCGTGCGCGGCGCGAAGCTGTACGAGACGCTCTGTATCACCTGCCACGGCAACCTGACCCAGGCCGGATCGCTTCCGACGTCGCGGCCGTTCTGGCGGGAGCCCTTCAAGAACGGGTCGGATCCGCTCAGCATCTTCCGCACGTTGGGCCGCGGTCTGGGGCAGATGCCGGCCTGGACGTTTCTCTCCGCCGAGCAGCGATATGACGTGATCCACTTCCTGCGCGAGGAGTTCGTGAAGCCGCATCAGCCGGCGGCGTATTTCGGCGTCACCGACGCGTATCTCGCGGGATTGCCGAAGGGAACCGGGCACGGTGTGAAGACGGAGGCGATGCTCGAGTTCGAGAAAGGTCCCAAGTATCTGCGCATGGATTTCGGTCCGGTGCTCTTCTGGACCTTCGAGGTGGCACCGGGGAACATTGCGCAGAAAGGCATCGCAATGCGTCTGGATGCCGGCGCGGGCGGGATTTCCAAGGGGCGCGCCTGGGCGGTCTACGACCATGACACCCTGCGGCTCGCGGCGGTGTGGACGGGCACCAATTTCGTCGATTGGAAGGGCATCGCGTTCGACGGTTCGCATGGCACGCACACGTCGATCGTGGGCGAACGCGCGCTGGTGAATCCGGCCGGTCCGGGCTGGGCGGATCCAAAGTCGGGGACCTTCGAGGACCCGCGTCCGAAAGCGCGGGATGGCCGTCCCTTTGGACCGCTGCCGCGCGCGTGGGCCCAATATCGCGGGCTGTTTCTTTCGGGGTCACAAGGAGTGATCCAGTACACCGTGGGGAACCGGTCCGTGTACGATCATCCTGCCTTGGAGACCGTGGGCGGACGTGACGTGTTCGCGCGCACGCTCAACGTCGCACCCGGCGACCATCCCCTGCGTTTGCGCATCGCGCCGGCAGGCACGTCGGTCCGGCAGGTCGGCGGGCAGGGCCTGAGCCTGGTCGTCACGAACGGGTTCGTGGAATTGCGCGTGCCGGCCAGCGCGGAGGACCAACGTGTGAAGCTGCTTCTTCCGCTGACCGCTGGAGAGGCGGTTCCGGCCGCGGACCCCAGCGCCACCCCTTTGGATTTCTCCGCGTTGACGCGCGGGGGCCCGCCGCGCTGGTCGCCACCGCTGGCAACGCGCGGGCGGTTGGGGAGTGAGGACGGGCCGTTCGCGGTGGACGAAATCGTCGCGCCAGCGGATGCCGTGAACCCCTGGCACACCTGGATGCGCTTCGGCGGCTTCGACTTCTTCGCCGACGGACGACGCGCGGCGGTTGCAACCTGGAATGGCGATGTCTGGGAAGTCTCCGGCATCGAGGGCGATCTCGCGCAGGTGACCTGGCGTCGCCTCGCGTCCGGACTCTTCCAACCGCTGGGCGTGCGCATCGTCGACGAGGTCATCCACGTTACCTGCCGCGACCAGATCGCGCGACTGCGGGATCTCAACGGCGACGGCGAGATCGACCACGTGGAGTGCTTCAACAACGACCAGCAGGTCACCGAGCATTTCCATGAGTTCGCCATGGGTTTGCAGACGGATTCGAACGGCAATTTCTACTACGCGAAGTCGGCGCGTCACGCGTTGCCCGCGCTCGTGCCGCATCACGGCACGCTGTTGCGCGTCAGTGCGGACGGCACGCGCACGGACATGGTGGCGATCGGATTCCGCGCCGCGAATGGCGTGTGCGTGAACCCGGAC